>JAKAXN010000175.1 GCA_021816565.1 Actinomycetes bacterium | reverse complement strand
CCGCACGTGATCGGGGCCCGCCTGGCGCCGGCGCCCGGTAAGCGCCGCACGGCCCCCCGCCGGGCCGGCTGACGCTCCCGCCCGACTTGTTGGCACTCCGTCAAGTCGGTGGGGTTGAATGGGTCTTCATGGGCGTGACCGTCGAGGAGTTCACCGAGCAGGCCCGGGCCTTCCTGGAGGCCAACGCCCTCAGGCGGAGCCGGACCGGCTTCTTGTGGGGGGAGGGCGACGACGCCGTCCCCATCGTGGAGGAGCGCACCCCCGAGGAGGACGCCGAGGCGCTGGCCCGGGCCCGGGAGTGGGCGGCCCGGCGCTACGACGCCGGGTTCGGCTGGATCGACGGCCCGGTGGAGCTGGGCGGCCGGGGGCTCGGCCCGGCCCACAAGCAGGCCTACCGCGGCGTGGAGGCCGGCTTCGAGGTGCCGGACCTGTCCTACTTCACCATCGGGCTCGGCATGGTGGCACCCACCATCGCCGCCCACGCCCGGCCCGAGGTGCAGGCCGCCTACCTGCCCGGCCTGCACCGGGGCGACCTTCTGGCCTGCCAGCTCTTCAGCGAGCCGGGCGCCGGATCGGACCTGGCGTCGCTGTCCACCAGGGCCGAGCGTGACGGGGACGAGTGGGTGGTGACCGGCCAGAAGGTGTGGACGTCCAACGCCCACCTGGCCGACCTGGGGGAGATCATCTGCCGGACCGACGTGGACCGGCCCAAGCACCGGGGCCTCACCGGTTTCATCGTCGACATGCGCGCCCCCGGCGTGGAGGTGCGGCCGTTGCGCCAGATGACCGGTGGCGCCGGCTTCAACGAGGTCTACCTCACCGAGGTCCGCATACCCGACAGCCACCGCCTGGGGGATGTCAACGGCGGGTGGGAGGTGGCCCTGACCACCCTGGCCAACGAGCGGGCCGCCATCGGCAGCGGCATGGGACTCGGTCGCGGCCCGGGCCCGTTCGACCGGGTGATCGAGCTGACCCGCCGCTTCGGCGCCGCCACCGACCCCACCGTCCGCGACGAGCTGGCCCGGCTCTACACCGCCGACCGGGTCGCCGCCTGGACCCTGAAGCGGGGCCTGGCCCGGGTCGGAAGCGGTGCCCCGCCGGGTCCGGAGCTGTCGGTCCTGAAGCTGGCCGGGACCGCCAACCTGGCCCGCATGTCCGGCTTCGTCAGCCGGGTGCTCGGCCCCCGCCTGGCCGCCGACACCGGCGAATGGGGCACGTTCGCCTGGTCGAAATTCGTCTGCGGCGTGCCCGGCAGCCGCCTGGGAGGGGGCAGCGACGAGGTCCTGCGCAACGTGCTGGGGGAGCGGATCCTGGGCCTGCCCAAGGACCCCGGCCCGGACCCCCGCACCCCTTTTCGGGACATTCCCCGCTGAAGCCGCGGGGCCGCGGTGACCCCCCCGGCCCCGGTTGTCGGCACATTGCCAACAAAATGGGCCCGCCTGTACGGTGCGGGCCATGTCGTCGCACACGCTGCTGCCGATGGGTGGGGCCCACTGGGTGGACAACCTGGCCCGCCACGCCCTGTCCCGCCCCGACCGGGCCGCCATCCGTTTCGAGGGCCGCACCATCACCTGGGCCGATCTGCACGACCGGGTGGGGCGCCTGGCCGGGGCGCTGAGCAGGCTGGGAGTGGCCCGGGGCGACCGGGTCGCGGTGCTCATGCTCAACCGTCCGGAGTTCGTGGAGACGGTCCTGGCCGCCAACCGCATCGGGGCCATAGCCGTACCGGTCAACTTCCGGCTGGTGCCGGCCGAGATCGCCTACGTCCTGGGCGACAGCGGCGCCACCGTGGTGGTCACCGACCCCACGCTGGCCCCGGTGGCCGAAGCCGCCGTCGCCGAGGGACCCGGTGCCATCCCCGTGCTGGTGGCCGGCCCCGACTACGAGGCGGCCCTGCGCGACGCCCCCGCCGCGCCGGAGGTGGTCATCGACGAGCGGGACGTGGCGTTGATCATGTACACCTCGGGGACCACCGGCCGGCCCAAGGGGGCCATGCTCACCCACCTCAACCTCCTGATGCAGGCCTTCACCGCCATCCGCACCTCCCGCCTGTTCGACGACCGCACGGTGTCGCTGTGCAACGTCCCGCTGTTCCACATCGCCGGCATCGGCGGCACCCCGCCGTCGTTCCTGCTCGGCACCACCACGGTGATCATGCCCACCGGCGCATTCAGCGCCGGGTCCACCCTCGACGTGGTCGAGAGCGAGGGGGTTACGGGGCTGTTCCTGGTCCCGGCTCAGTGGCAGGTCCTCTGCGCCCACCCCGACGCCACCCGGCGCACCCGTTCGCTGCGGACCATCTCGTGGGGGGCGGCCCCGGCCACCGTGGACCTGCTCGAGACCATGGCCCGGACCTTCCCCCACGCCGAGATCGTGTCCGTGTTCGGCCAGACCGAGATGTCCCCGGTCACGACCTCGCTCCCGGCAGAGGACGCCATCCGCAAGATCGGTTCGGTCGGCAAGCCGGTGCCCACGGTGTCGGTCCGGGTCGTCGACGAGCAGATGCGCGACGTGGCGGTGGGGGAGGTGGGCGAGATCGTCTACCGGGGACCCACCCTGATGGCCGGGTACTGGAACAAGCCGGAGGAGACCGCGGCGGCCTGCGAGGGCGGCTGGTTCCACTCCGGGGACCTGGTGCGCGTCGACGACGAGGGGTTCATCTACGTGGTGGACCGCAAGAAGGACATGATCATCTCCGGGGGTGAGAACGTCTACTGCGCCGAGGTGGAGAACGTGGTGGCCGGGCACCCCTCCGTCGCCGACGTGGCCGTGATAGGCGCACCGCACCCCAGGTGGGGGGAGACGCCGGTGGCGGTGATCGTCCCCGCCGATCCGGCCGCCCCGCCGACGATCGACGACATCACCTCCTGGACGGCCACCCGGCTGGCGTCGTACAAGAAGCCGACGTCGGTGGTGATCGTCGCGGAGCTACCCCGCAACGCCTCGGGGAAGGTGCTCAAGCACGAGCTGCGCAACCGCTTCGCCCGCCTGGCCGAGCCGGCCGGGTGACCGCCGCCGGGCCCGGACATCTATTGACACTATGCCAACAGATGGATACGGTTCCCCCATGGGAGGACGAGTCCCGCAGGTAGCCGATCCCGCCGTATCTCCGGGCCGGGCGGGCGACACCGGCCCGGGTGGCGGGTTCGACATCCGGCGCTACCTGTCGGGCGTCGGCGCCCAGCTGGCCGGCCCGGCCAACGTGATCATGCAGCTGAGCTGGCCCGGGGTGGGCTACGGGGTGCGGGAGAGCCGGGTGGAGTCGGGCAGCGCCATCGCCCACCCGCTCAAGCGGGCCCGCACCACCTTCACCTACCTGGCGGTGGCCCTGCTCGGCACCGAGGAGGAGCGGCGCCTGTACCGCAGGGCGGTCAACCGCCAGCACGCCCAGGTCCGCTCCACCGGCGACAGCCCGGTCGCGTACAGCGCCCTGGACCCGCAACTGCAGCTGTGGGTCGCCGCCTGCCTGTACTACGGGACGGTCGATCTGATCGAGCGGATGCACGGGCCGCTCGACGACGCCACCGCCGACCGGCTCTACAGCTACAGCGCCCGCCTCGGCACCACCCTGCAGGTCCGCCAGGACATGTGGCCGGCCGACCGGGCCGAGTTCGGCCGCTACTGGGAGCGTTCCCTGGCCGCCGTGCACATCGACGACACCATCCGGAGGTACCTCCGCAGCCTCACCCGGCTCGAGCACCTCCCCGCCCCGGTGCGGGCCGTCATGGCCGGGCCCAGCCTGTTCTGGACCCGGGGGTTCCTGCCCCCGATGTTCCGGGAGCAGATGGGCTTCAGCTGGAGCCCGGAGGAGCAGGACCGCTTCGACCGCCGGCTCCGCAGCCTGGGCCGCATCGACGACCTGCTACCCACCGAGGTGAGGATCTTCCCCTTCAACCTCCTGCTGTGGGACATGCGCCGGCGGGTGCGCGCCGGCCGGCCCCTCGTCTAGCTCCGGCCGCCTGCCGGCTACTCGCCCCGGCCGGTGACCTTGTCCACCATCTTGTCCGCCAGGGCGGTGGCCGCGCCCGCGGTCTTCAGGGAACCGGGGCTGTCAGGGGCGTTGGGGTGCGGCCGGGTGGGGCCGGCCTTCTTGCCCATCTCGATCTTGTCGCCCAGCTCGCTCCGCTCGTCAGCCCCGAGCACCGCCTCCAGCTTCGGCCACACCTGGGTCTCCTCGAACGCGATGTGCTCGTGCCCGGCGGTGGCGAACCTGGCCACCAGTTGCTTGAACTCCGCGGAGCCGGCCTCGGCCTTCCGCAGCTGGTCCAGCACCTGCTTGCCCTCGTCCTCCTGGCTGAGGGCCGTGGCGGCCAGCTGCTCGCCACCGGGCACCTTCTCCTTGACGGTCGGCCAGAAGTACATCTCCTCCGCCGCCTCGTGACGGGATTCCTCCATTACCAGCTTCTCGCCCAGCTGGGCCACGTCCCCGGTCCCCGAGGCCAGATCCGCCAGCACGGCCTTCACTTCCTCGTGGTCCCGTCGCAGGATCTCGAATACGTCGCTCATTGCAGACTCCCTTTCCAGGATTTCCGTGTGTGTCGTCGCGCTACCCAGCCCGCCGGGCCCGCACACCGCCACCGCTCAATGTGATGTTCGAGGCCTCAGCCGGGGCGGTTCCTGTGCACCCGGCTGGGCGTCGGCGGTCACCCCGGCCCGCCGGCCGCCGGCCAGCGGCGGGGTGGGAGCCGAGTCGCCGGCCACGATGCCTGACAGCAGCTCCTCCAGCACCGACACCGCGCCGTGGGCCGGCTCCCAGCCCAGCTCCCGGCGGGCCCGGCCGGTGTCGAGCAGCGGCGTCTGGAGGCCCAGGTCGACCCACCCGGCGTCGGCCGGCACCAGGTGGGCCCGCCAGGCCAGGTCGGCACCGCCGCGGACCAGCCGGGCCGGGACCGGCAGCGTCCGGGCCCCCCACGCCCGGGCCACCACATGGGCGTCGAGCACCGGTTCGGCGGCGATGTTGAACGCCCCCCGGGCCGCCGACACCACGGCCCGCCGGTAGGCGTCGGCCACGTCGTCGGAGTGCACCACCTGGGTGCGCAGGCCCGGCACCGCCGGCAGGATGCGCAGCAGGCCCGGGCGCAGCAGCGGGGTGGGCGCCAGGGGCCCGAGGAAAAGGCGGGCTATCTCCGACGCGGCGTGGCGCTGGAAGATCAGCCCCGGGCGCAGCCGGGCCACCGACGTGTCCGGGTGCTCCTCCTCGAAGCGGTCCAGCAGGCTCTCCACCTCGGCCTTTTCCACGCTGTAGGTGCTGGTGGGGATGCCGCCGGCCGGCCAGCTCTCGTCCACCCGGCGGTCCTTGGGGCCGGGCGAGTAGGCCCCCACCGACGACGCCACCACCACCCTGGGGCAGCCCGCCGCGGCCACCGCGTCCAGCAGCCGGCGGGTGCCATGGACGTTGACCCGGTCCATGAGGGCCCGCCGGCGCGACGGCTGTATGAGCCACGCCAGGTGGACCACCGCGTCGGCGCCCCGCAGCACCGGCTCGAGGTCGGATCGCGCCACGTCCGCCTGCCTCCACTCGACGGCCGGGTCGTCCGAACCGGCCGGGCCCGGGCCCCGCCGCGACAGGGCCAGTACCGACGTCACCGACGGCTCGTCGTGCAGGGCCCGCAGCACCGCTGTCCCCACGTTGCCCGATGCTCCTGTCACGACCACTCGCATCCCCCCGCGCTACCCGCCTGGCGGGCCCTCCAACCGGGTGGCGCCGGCGGCGGCCTCCGCCGGGTCGGCGGCGGACTGCTGACGCTCGAAGCCCTCCTGCTGGGCGACCGCGTCGCGGTGCCGGCGCTCGCCTTCGGGGCCGGCCGGGCGCCGGTCCAGCTCGTTGAGCTGCTCCGACCGCCCGTAGGTGACCAGCACGTCGCCGGCCCGCACCACGGTGGCCCCGGTGGGAGCCCCGACGTAGCAGCCGTCGGTCCGGGTGAGACCGAGCACCGCCACACCCTCGTCGCGCAGCCCCAGCCCGGCCAGGGTCCGGCCGGCCGCCCAGTCCCCGTCGCTGACGGCCCACTCGTGGATGGCGTAGTCACCCGCCAGCTGCAGCAGACCCCCGAGGTCCCGTCCGGAGAGGTCCGTGTGGTCGTTCAAGAACCGCCCGATCAGCTCGGTCAGGCGCCGGTCCACCCACCGGCTGCGCGACACGAAGATCAGCGCCAGCAGGCCCACCCCGAGCTCCAGCACCTGCTGCCACTCGCGCCCGAGTGCCCCGCCCCGGAACCCCAGGATCAGCGACCCCGCCGACGCCACGATCCCGGCGTTGCCGAGCAGCATCAGCGTCATGATCACCTTCCGGCGTAGCGGGTGGTCGACCACCCGCTCCGACTCGCTGGTCGTGAACCCGGCCCCGGTGAACGCCGAGCGGGCCTGGAAGCGGGCTGACGACTTGGACATCCCGGTGGCGACCAGGATCACCGTGGCCACCCTGGTTATGAGCAGCGACAGGGCGACGATCAGCAGCAGGGACGAGATTGCGACCACACAGGAGGTATTCCCCCGATGCCCCCGTGGGATACGGGTGGCTAGCGTCGGGGCCCATGGCCGACCCGGCGTTCGCCACCGACCCCGCCACCGCCAACTACTACGAGCAGCGGGCCCGGGAGTACGACGAGTGGTACGAGGGGCGGGGGCGCTTTGCCGCCAGGGACCGCCCCGGCTGGGACGGGGAGGTCGGCGCGCTGGTCGGGCTGGTCCGCTCGCTGCCGCCGGCGAGGACCGTGGACATCGCGTGCGGGACCGGGTTCCTGACCCGGCACCTGCGGGGTTTCGCCCTGGGGGTGGACCGCAGTCGTTCCATGGTGGAGATCGCCCGGTCCCGCCTGGGGCCCGGGCGGGTGATCGTCGCCGACGCCCTGGCCGTGGGCCTGTCGCCGGGGTCGTTCGACCGGGTCTTCGCCGGCCACTTCTACGGGCACCTCCCGCCCGGCGAGCGCCGACGTTTCCTGGACCAGGCCCGCCGGCTGGCCCCGGAGCTGGTGGTGGTGGACTCCGCGCTGCGCCCCGGTGTGGAGCCGGCGCAGTGGCAGGAGCGGGTACTCAATGACGGGTCCGTCCACGCCGTCTACAAGCGCTATCTCACCGCCGGGCAGCTGGCCGACGAGATCGGCGGGGAGGTCGTCCTAGGCGGCAGCTGGTTCGTCGCCGCCCGGCGGCGGTGGTAGCCGGGACCCCACCACCACCGGGCGGGGCCCTCAGCGGTGCACCGTGGACATGTCGGCGTAGCGGTCGCCGGCGGCCGCCCCCGCGGGGGCCGCCTGGTCGATGGCCCGCAGGTCCTCCTCGCTGAGGCGGATGCCGGCCGCCGCGATGTTCTCCTCGAGGTAGCGGCTGCGCTTGGTCCCCGGGATGGGCACCACGTCATCGCCCTGGGCCAGCACCCAGGCCAGGGCCAGCTGGCTGGGGGTCACGTCCCGGGCGGCGGCCAGCTCCCGGACCCGGTCCACCAGCTCCAGGTTCTTCTGGAAGTTCTCCCCCTGGAAGCGGGGCGAGTGGCGGCGGAAGTCGTCGGCGTCGAGGTCGTCGAGGGTGCGGATCTGGCCGGAGAGGAACCCCCGCCCGAGCGGGGAGTAGGCCACGAACCCGATGCCGAGCTCCCGCACCGTCTCCAGGACCCCGTTGTCCTCGACGTCGCGCGACCACAGCGACCACTCCGTCTGCAGGGCTGTCACCGGGTGGACCCGGTGGGCCCGGCGGATGGTGTCGGGGGCGGCCTCGCTGATCCCCAGGTGGCGCACCTTGCCGGCCTGCACCAGCTCCGACATGGCCCCCCAGGTGTCCTCCACCGGGACGTCGGGGTCCACCCGGTGCTGGTAGTAGAGGTCCACGTGGTCGACACCGAGGCGGGTCAGGCTGGCGTCGCAGGCCCGGCGGACGTACTCCGGGCGGCCGTTGACCCCGACCCGGCTTCCGTCCTCGCGCCGTTCGTTGCCGAACTTGGTGGCCAGCACCACCTGGTCGCGCCGGCCGGCGATGGCCCGGCCGACCAGCTTCTCGTTGGTGAACGGCCCGTACATGTCGGCCGTGTCCAGGAAGTCGACCCCGGCGTCGAGGGCGGCGTGGATGACCGAGATGGACTCCTGCTCGTCACCTGTGCCGTAGAACTCCGACATCCCCATGCAGCCCAGGCCCTCAGCCGAGACCTCCAGCGCGGCGGGTCCGGTTCCGAGCGTGCGGCGGGAGACGGTCATGTCGTACCTCCTGGGGGAGTCGGGGGATTCCACGCTATCGGTGAACCCTTCGCCCACCGACGGGCTTTTTGACCGGTGGGTCCGGGTAACGCGGGCCCGGCCCGACGCGATACCCATTCCGGAAGGTAGGTGAATCCTTGAAAAAGGGAATGAAGGTCCCGCCCGCCGTCCCGGTGCTGCCGGCACCCGATCCGGTCGCCGCCGGCCGGATGGCGCCCGACGGGTTCTGATGCTGGCCGCCTGCCTGTTGATCGGGCTACTCGCCCTCCCTCCTGCGACCGTGCTGCTGTTCAGCCGGGTGGCCCGCCGGGCCGGCGGTCCGGTCTCGACGCTGCTGGTGGCCACCGGCCTGGCCGGCATTGCGGTCGGGGTGGCCCTGGCCCTCGGGACCGTACTGTTCTACGCCCTCACTGGCGCAGCGGTGCAGATCGCCGGTGCCGCGGCGTGGGTGCCGGTGGCCCGGCGGTGGGGTGCCGTGGGACGGGCGGCCTGGGCGGTGGCGGTCACCACCGGGGCCCTGTACCTGTTGTACATGCTGGAGTGGACGTTCCGGTCCGGCCTGGGACCGGTGGGAACCGCCGGTGGAATGCTGCTGTGGGTGCTCGAGTTGGCCGCGTACCTGCTCGGCCTCGCCTACCTCTGGGAGATGGTGGACGTGCTGGCCACCTCGAGGTGGTCCCGACGCGTCGCCCGGCCCCCTGGCGCCGCCGGACCGGAGGACCTGCCGTTCGTCTCCCTGCACGTCCCGGCGCACAACGAGCCTCCAGGCATGGTGATCGAGACCCTGTCGAGCCTCCTGGCCCTGGACTACCCCTCGGACAGATACGAAATCGTCATGATCGACGACAACACATCTGACCCG
>JAKAXN010000174.1 GCA_021816565.1 Actinomycetes bacterium | reverse complement strand
GCCGCGCCTGTGTCCGGTCCGGACTGCGAGGCCACGAACGCCGCGGCCCCCTCCAGGAAGGCCGGCACGTCCCGGGCCTTGCCGGCCGCCAGCTCCTCGAAGAAACCGGGCACGTAGACCTGGGTGGCGTGGCGGTCCAGGCCGTCGAACACCGCGGCGACCACCTCCGAGACCGCCACCGGCTCGGCCGGGGAGTCGACGACCGGGTCGTTGTCGGGCGCGCTCACCAACTCGGTGTCGACCAGGCCGGGGTAGACCACGAGGACCTCCACTCCCCGGTTCCACATGTCGACGGCCAGGGCCTCGGAGAACACCGACAGCGCCGCCTTCGACGCGTCGTAGGCGCTCTCGTTGGGAGAGCTGAGGGTGGCGGCGACCGACGAGATGTTGACCACCCGACCCTCTCCGGTCTGCGCCAGGTGGGGCAGGAGGGCCAGCGTCAGGCGGGCCGGGGCGAGGAAGTTGACCCTCATCACCGCCTCGACGGTGTCACCGTCGAGGCGGGTGACGTGGCGGCGCTTGGGGATGCCGGCGTTGTTGACCAGGATGTCAACGCCACCGAGCTCCTCGACGGCGGTGGCGGCCAGGGTCTCCGGGGCCCCGGGGGCCGACAGGTCCGTGATCCACATGCGCGAGGCGGGGCTGTGCTGCCGGCAGCGCCCCAGCACCTCCGCCAGGCGCTCGACGCGGCGGGCGCAGATGCCCACCGTGGCCCCCCGGAGGGCGAACTCCTCGGCCAGCCCGGCACCGATACCCGAGGATGCGCCGGTGATCAGGACCTTCTTGCCGCCCAGGTCAATCGCAGAGTTGTCCACGTGCCTCACATATCCATACAGGACGAAATGAATCACCGCTGATGGTCGCTTCCAGCCCGAGAACCTAGCTCCGCCCGTCCCCGGAGGGCGGCGTCGCAGCTCCCGAACCGATCGTCTCGACGGCCCGTCCGGTCCTTCGGTGCGGGCGTACAGTGGCGCCAGCAGGAGCGATGGGAATCGGTTTCCCGGGGGTCGCGATTTGGCCACTTTCGACCGGCTGCGCCGCATCGAGGACCCGGCGCGGCTTCTCGGCGAGCTCATCGACCACCTTCCCGCCATGGTCGCCTACTGGGACCGCGGGCAGCGCAATGTGGTGGCCAACAAGGCCTACGTCGAATGGTTCGGCTTCGAACCCGATGAAATGACCGGGCGCTCCATCCGCGAGGTCCTCGGCGAGCGGGTGTACGCCCAGAACCTTCCCCACATCGAGGCGGTGCTGGCCGGCCGGGAGCAGTTGTTCGAGCGGACCCTCGTCGACACCGGGGGTCACGTCCGCTACACCCAGGCGGTCTACGTGCCCGACACGGTCGGGGGCGAGGTCCGGGGTTTCTTCGTGCTGGTCACCGACATCACCCGGGTGCGACGCCGGGAGATGCAGGACGCCGCCCTGCGCCGGATCGCCCTGGCGGCTGCGGCCGGGACGGGGGAGCGCGAGCTGCTGGAGTTGGTGGCCGACTCGATGATCGAGCTGTTCGACGGCCTGCACGCCAGCGTGGTCCGCTTCGGGGGTGGAGGTATGGAGGTCGTGACGCTGCGGCCGTCACTGGAGACCGCCGGGCCGGGCGACGACCCGGTCCACTACCTGGAAGGCACTGCGGCGGTGAGGGTCGCCGATACCGGCCATCCCCAGGTGGTCCACTTCGACGAGGCCTCCGCGGGTCTGGCCGCAGAGGTGTACAGGGCCGGGGTCCGACTCGGGGCGGCCGCTCCCGTGATGGTCAACGGCCGGCTCTGGGGCGCCGTCGGGGTCGGTGTCGGACGCGACGACGGCGAGGGGCAGGAGATCCTGGACCGGCTGGCCGAGTTCGCCGACGCCGCCGCCACCAGCATCTCCAGTGCCGCGGCGTGGCAGGCCCTGGCGGAGATGGCCTCCGAGGATGCCCTGACCGGTCTGGCCAACCGGCGCAGCTTCGAGCAGCGTCTGGCCGCCGCCATAGAGGCTTCCGGCCGCCACCGGCACCCGCTCAGCCTCATCCTCGTGGACCTCGACCACCTGAAGGAGGTCAACGACGCCCACGGCCACGCCGCTGGTGATGCCGTCCTGGTGGAGGCGGCCCGGCGGATGCGCTCGGTCACCCGATCCGGAGAAGTGCTGGCCCGCACCGGCGGTGACGAGTTCGCCGTCCTGCTGGTCGACACCGGCGCCGATGCGGCGGCCGCCGCAGCCGAGAGGCTCCGCCATGTACTGAGCCGGACCTGGCCCCACGGTTGGCCGGTCACCGCCTCGGTGGGGCTGGCGACCGGGGCCGGCGGAACGATCACCGCGTCGCGCCTGTCCAAGCTGGCCGACGAGGCCCTCTACGAATCCAAGCGGGCCGGCCGCAACACCGTCACGGTGGCCCCGCCCCCAGCCGGGTGACCGACACCGCTACCCCGGGAGTGTGGCAGCCCGATGCTCCCGGTGTTGGTGGTGCCCTCGGCAGGATTCGAACCTGCGTTGTGCGACCCCGGGAGTGTGGCAGCCCGATGCTCCCGGGTTTTTCCTGGTGGTGCCCTCGGCAGGATTCGAACCTGCGCACCCGGCTCCGGAGGCCGCACTCCTTCGCGATATAATCGCATGTCAGCGTAGGTGTCAGAGGGGTTGGGTAGACTTCCTCCCATGGCCCTCCCACGGAACACGCTGCCCCTGACGGGTCGTCCGCTGGCGGATGTGGCCGTCCACGGGGTGCAGCGGCGGACCGGGGAGCGGCACAAGAAGCCGTACATCACCCGCTGGCGGGTCAATGGCAAGGACTTCAGCCGGTCCTACCGGACCAAGGCCGAGGCGGAGCGGGTCCGCTCCGCCCTCCTGGTGGCCGTCCAGACCGGTGAGGCGTTCGACGACACCAGCGGCGAGCCGGTCACCTGGCAGCCCCTGCCGGAGCAGACCCGGACCCACGAGTGGGCCCGGCGGTGGCTGGCCGAGCAGTGGCCGGACTGGGCGCCCCGCACCCGGGCGTCGGCGGTGGAGGCCCTCACCAGGCTGGTCCCTCTGCTGGTCGCCTCGACCGCCCCCAAGCCGCCGGAGGGACTGCGCCGCCACCTGTTCGCCTGGCTGCCTCCGGGCGGTACCGTGCTCGACGAGGAAGCGGACCTGTGGCTGTCGCGCTGGAGCCTGCAGCTCGGTCACCTGTCCCGCCCGATTCTGGCTGGGGTGGACCAGGCGTTGGGCCAACGAGATGACGGCCAGCCCCTGGGGCCGGCCACCGCCGGCCGGTTCCGCAAGGTGTCCAAGGCCTGCATCCGCCGGGCCTTCGAACTCGGCGTCCTCGAGGTCGACCCCTGGCCGCCGGCACCCCAGGGCCGGGCCCGGCGTAAGGCGGCCCGGGTCAAGAGGTCGGTGTCCATCCGCAGCCTGCCGGACCCGGCGGCAATGGGCCGACTGATCAAGGCCATCGCCAGCCACCAGCCGGCCAGCCGCACCTACCAGGTCATGACCGCCGTCGCCTATTACGCCGGGCTGCGACCATCGGAGGTGGTGATGCTGCGGCCGGCGGCCCTGGACCTGCCCCCCGCCGGGTGGGGTCACATCCATGTCAGCGAGGCCGACGTGGCCTTCGACACCCCGGGAGAGCCGAAGACCGGGCCCCGGACCGTGCCCATCCCCCCACAGTTGGTTGTCATGCTGGCGGACTGGATCCACCACAACGGCTTCGCCGCCGGTGACCTGATGTTCCGCACCCGGACCGGGAAGCGGCCCACCGCCTCCAACTGGTCGCGGGCCCTGCAGCGGGCCGCCCGGACATGCGAGCTGCCTCCCATGCGCATCTACGACTGCCGCCACGCCGCCGCCACGACCTGGCTGCGGGCCGGCGTCCCCCTCGGAGAGGTGGCCAAGCGGCTGGGCCACAGCGTGGAGACCCTGGTGTCCACCTACGTCCACGCCCTGAGCGGTGACGAGGATCTCGGCAACCGCCGTATCGAGTTGGTGCTGGCCGGACAGACAGCGGTGGGGTAGCCGGGCCCGGTGTGGGACCATGGAGCTGTGGCCGACGAGATCCTGGACCTCATCGTGAGCGACCCGGACGTCCTGCACGGCCAGGCCCGCTTCCGGGGCACCAGGATCCCGGTCTTCGTCGTCCTCGACTACCTGGCCGACGGCATGTCGGCCGAGGAGATATACGCCGACTATCCCAGCCTGCCGGAGGGTGCCGTCAAGGCGGCCCTGACCTACGCCTCCCGGCTGGCCCACGAGGAGCTGTACCCGTTGGAGCCAAGCTCCGGTTGAAGCTCAAGCTCGACGAGAACCTGCCGCCGGCCGCCAGATCGGCAGCCGAGGCGCTCGGCCACGACGTCGACACGGTGGCCGACGAAGGGATGCTCGGCTCGGCCGACCGGGACGTCTTCGCAGCCGCCCAGCGGGAGGGCCGCTTCCTGGTCACCCTCGATGTGGGCTTCGGTGACATACGTCGGTACCCACCTGGGACTCACGCCGGGATCGCCGTCCTCCGCCTCGGAGTGGCCAGCCGCCCGGCCATCGCAGATGCGGTCGGCCGACTGCTCGATGGGCCCGGGCGGGGCGACCTGACCGGAGCGCTGGTCGTGGTCAGGCAGCATCTGATCCGAGTCCGCCGGTCGGACTGAAGGTCGCCTGGCGTCCGTAACGGCGGGCCAGAGTCTGGAACGGCAGCCCGGCTACCCGCCCGATGGTGCGCCATGAGCAGCCAGCCCGCCGGGCGGCACAAATCGCCACCTCGAGCTTCCTGACGGCCCTGGCATGATCGGCGGCGGCACGGCTGAGCCGGTCGAGGGGACCTGGAAGCAGTTCCGCGGGCTCGTCGTCGTCGCTCCGAGCGATCGGCTGGAAGAGAGGAAGCTGATCAGCGGCGCCGAGCATGAACCGCCTCAGAGGGGTGGCGCCCCCGGTCCAGCCATTCCCTGATCTCGCCGGGATCGAAGCGGATGAGCCGGCCGACCTTGACGTAGGGGATGCGTTTCTCGGCGATGAGCCGGCGGATGTGGCGGTGGCTGGTGCCGAGATGTGTGGCGAGGTGGTCGATGTCGAGGAGTTGGGGCAGGGTGTCTGTGGTGGCCATGGGCGACCTCCTGGTTCTCGGGGGATTGTGTTTGTAACCGATATTGGCCGGCTTGTCGAGCATGGTTTATGGACGAATACGGCCGGTCTTGAACGGATCGTGTCCGCTGGCGTCTGCTCGTGTCGGCTGGCGTCCGCTGGAGTTGTCCGGAGGGCCCGGAAAACTTTTTCCGGGCCCTCCCCTATGGGGGATGGGCCGTCAGCTACCCCTTCCTACCGCCACATCTCCCTCGCCCCCTCCCCACCTACCATCTGTTAACTGCCCTCTATTAACCTTCTCTTACCGGTCACCTACTTCACCCTTTACAGGCCCATTCATCGGCTGTAAAACCCAGTAAAGACTCGAACACGATTGCAACGCTTTGCGTTGCCATGTGGATTCCGAGCTGGTGGCTTTGGGAGGGAGGTGGCGGGTTTGGCGTGGATGCGGATGATGGGGGTCGACTCGGTCGCCTACCACGAGCACACCGTGGCCGGCCGCGGCGACGACCCGGTCACGGCCGCCCTGGACTACTACGCCAGCCGGGGGGAGACCCCGATGGTGTGGGGCGGCTCCGGCCGCCACGCGCTCGGGCTGGACGGCGAGGTGGACATGGCCGACTGGTGGGCGGTGTTCGGGGCCGGCGGGGCCCGTGACCCGCTGACCGGGGAGCGGCTGGCCGGGTGCCGGCGGCCGGGGATGGAACTGGTGGTCTCGCCGCACAAGAGCATCGCCGAGCTGGGGGTGATCGGCCGGGCCGAGGACATGCACGCCATCGCGGATGCCGAGCGCGACGCCACCCTCGGCTGCCTGGACCGCCTGGTCGGCGAATCGGGTGGCCGGCGGGGCCGGGCCGGTGTGCGTACCCCGACCGGTGGTCTGGTGTGGGCGGTGTCCCGGCATGCCACGACCCGCGCCGGCGATCCCCAGGTGCACGATCATGTGCTGGTCGCGAATGTTGTCTCGATGCGAGACGCCCGGGGCGGCTGGAAAGCCCTGGACACGGCGTTCCTGCGAGACCATCTGCACGCCGCGACGGCGGTGGGGCGGATGGCGGCGGCGGCCAAGGCGGTGGAGCTCGGCTACGGGATCGAACCGGATGGCGGACCGTCAGGCCGGTTGGGCGGCTGGGCCATCGCCGGGATCCCGCGGGAGGCGTGGGAGGTTCACGCCACCCGCTCGGCCCAGATCGACGGGGCGGTCGGTCCGGGCGGTTCTTACCGGGCCCGGGCGATCGCGGCCCGGGCCACCCGGGATCGCAAAACCCATGAGGTGGTGGGGGACCTGGTCGCCCGATGGCAGGGAGAGCTCACGCAGGCGGGCTACCCGCCCGTTGAGCTCGCTGGGCGCGTCCGCCGGGCCGGTCTCGAATACCAGCCGCCCGGCCGTTCGGTGTTGGACGGGTTGGCCTCGGAGTTGCTGGGGTCGGGGGGCCGGCTGGCCCAGGCGAAGACCTTCACCCGCGGGGATGTGATCATCGCTGTTGCCCCCCTCCTGCACGGCCTGCCTGTCTCGATTTTGGACGAGGCGGTGGAGGGGGTGCTCGGCCATGAGCTGGCCGTGCCGCTTCCTGCGGTGGCTGGTGCCGGTGAGGCGGTATGGGCGGCCGCGTCGGTGGTCGCTGACGAGCGGCGTATCGCCGAGCTGGCCGACCGCCTGAACGCCCCGGGGGCACCCAGCGTGGATCGGGAGGAGGCTGTCGGGGCGGTGTCCCGGTTCGAGACAGCCTCGGGGCTGCGCCTCACCCAGCGGCAGAAGACGGTGGCCGAGGCGCTGTTGTCGTCGGACCGGCGGCTGGATGTGGTGGTGGGGGTGGCCGGCTCGGGCAAGACCACCACCTTGGCCGCAGTGGCCGCCGGCCTCCAAGACGCCGGGCTCGAGGTCATCGGGGCGGCCACGTCCGGCCAGGCGGCCCGCACCCTCGGGGCCGGGGCCGGGATCGAGTCCCGGACGGTGGCGTCCCTGTGGTGGAGGCTGGAGCACGGCCAGCTCCGCCTCGGCGACCGGCATGTGGTGATCGTGGACGAGGCGGGCATGACCGCCGACGTCGACCTGGGCCGCCTCCTGGGGGCGGTCGAGCGGGCCGGGGCCCGGATGATCGTGGTCGGCGACTACCACCAACTCGACGCCGTCGGCCCCGGCGGAGCCCTCGAAGCCCTCACGGCCCGCCACCCCGAGGCGGTCCAGACCCTCGGCGATAATCTCCGCCAAGCCGACCCGGGGGAGCGGGCCGCCCTGGATGAGTTGCGAGCCGGGCGGGTCGAGACCGCCCTGGTCTGGTACGCGCGGCAAGGGCGGATCCACCCGGCCACCAGCCAGGCCCGCGCCATCCATGAAATGGGGGTCGCCTGGGCCGCGGATATCGCAGCCGGGAAGGACAGTCTGCTGCTCGCCTACCGCCGCGACAACGTTGCCGCCCTCAACCAGGTGGCCCGCCAAGCCTGGCGATCCCTGGGCTGCCTAGACGGGCCCGAACTGCACACCCCTGACGGGCGGGTCTTCCAAGCCGGCGATCAGATCGTCACCCTCACCCCCGGCCCGCAACAGGCGTGGACCACCTCCCAGCGGGCCACCATCACCGCCGTCCACCCCGACCAGGGATCTGTCACCGCCGTCACCCCCGAAGGCGGCGAACTGCACATCAGCGGCGACTATCTGGGCCCCGAGCGGGTCGGCTACGGATATGCCATCACCGTCCACCGATCCCAAGGCGCCACCGTCGACACCGCGCACGTCCTGGCCGAGGGCGGCGGACGCGAACTGGCATATGTGGCCATGAGTCGATCCCGAGGCGCCAGCCACGTCCATACAGTCGGGGTCGATCCCCGCCAGGCCGTCGAGCGTCTCGCCTGGGACTGGAACACTCAGCGACGTCAGGCCTGGACCCATCAACCCGGGTTGGACCAGCAGGCCCTGATCGACCTGCACGCCCAGCGACGCGAGCTGGCCGTGGCCATCCCCCCAGACCGCACCCACCAGCTACACAAGGCCAGAGCCAGCCACGCCGACGCCGCCCAGCAGCTCGAAGACCTCCAATCTGGCCGGGGACACTGGGCCGACCACCCCGCCGGGATCGCCGCCCGCGACCTCCACGCCGCGCGGCGCAGCTGTGAACTCGCCAGGACTGAAGCCACCAGGCAGGACCTGGGCTGGAGAGCCAGACGCAGGACCACCCGGGAACTGGACCAGACCGCAGAGCGCTACCGGCACGCCCTACAGGACTGGAGCCACCACGGTGCTCCCCTGGTCGAGCGCTACCAACAACGACTTGACCACCTCGCCGGGGAGATCGACCGGCTCGAACAAGCCCAGCACACCCGGGACCAGTACCTGCGAGAGCACCCCGACTCCCTCGACCGGCTCCGTGATCTCGACCAGGCCATCGACGGGGCCGAGAAGCTCGACCGGCGCCACCGGCTCGAAAGGGCCCACGCCCTCAGCGTGGCCGACAAGCTCACCCCGTCGCTCGATCACAGCCTCGGCCTGGAATCCGACCGGGGGCTCAGCCTCTAACGGCAGCCAGTCGGTGATCCGCCGCCTGCGGCGGCGCTCCGCACCGCCGCCCCGAGGCGGCGGCTTGGGCCAGAACAAGCCTGCAGAGGCTCGTGGCTGCAGGAGCGCAGCACCCCTGCGGCGATCTGCACACACGTTCTGGCGCGGAAGGGGCGAGAAAGGCCGGAGTAAAAGTCCGCCGAATGGTCTGAGTCCGCCGCTGCGGAGACTTCGATTGGCTCTACAGACGTCGTGAGAGGTCGCCAGAGGCCGTCGATGCCACTTACGGTGGTGGTAGCGTCGAGGGTAAGATACTCCGCGAGTGGGGGGTGCAGATGGTGAGTACGGGCCTTGGGTCGTTGTCCCGGCGTGCTCGGTCCCTGATGCCTACGGCACTTGTGGCCTGCTGTCTTCCGGTCCTACTGCTTCGAGGGGCACCAGCCGGTGCGGCGCCGGCGGTTGATGGGGGTTACTGGCTGGTCGCCCAGGACGGTGGCGTTTTCACCTTTGGCGACGCCGGATACTACGGAAGCCTGGTCGGTGTCGTTTCCGGCACTGGGGGCACCAAGACGGTCGCCCTCGCTCCGGACCCC
>JAKAXN010000173.1 GCA_021816565.1 Actinomycetes bacterium | reverse complement strand
CAAGCCCCGGGCCCCCAACCGCAGCCCGTCGAACACCGCGACCAGCCGGACCGGCTCGACGACGATGCCCGCCTCCTCCTCCACCTCCTTGACCACGACCTCCGCCGGGGAGTAGCCGATGTCGGCCCAGCCGGTCGGGTACAGCCACACGCCGGAGTCCCCCCGCTGGATGAGCAGGAGCTCCTCCCGGTCGTTGCCGACTATGGCGCCGACGGCCACCTTCGGGGTGACGTATCCGGCGACTCCGGCGTCGACGCTGTCGAGCCAGCCGGCGACCACCGCGTCCTCGTCGAAGCGACCCTCGTCGTGGCCCGACGCCACCCGGATGTCGGCCGCGACCTTGAGCACCTCCTCGAAGCGCTCCCGCTCGTAGAGGCTCTCGGTGAAGGCCAGTCCGGTGCGGGCGATCCCGGCCAGAGCCTCGCTCCAACGGACCAGGTCCATGTCGTTGACGGGCCTGCCTGGCATCGGAACGAGACTAGTGCCGCGCCGGCCCCAGCGCGGCCCCGCCGGGCTACAGCCCGCCGAGGAGATCCCGGGCCGCGGCCTGCAGGGGATCCCAGACGGTGGACACGGGCGGGGCGTAACCGAGATCCAGCCCGATCAGGTCCTCCACGGTCAGACCGCCCACCAGAGCGGCAGCCACCACGTCCACCCGCTTGGCCGAGCCCGGTCCGCCCACCGACTGCACGCCGAGCAGCCGGCCGCTGCCCCGCTCGGCCACCAACCGGACCGACGTGGGTCGCGACTCGGCCAGGAAGCGGTCGGCGGTGGACGATTCGACGGTCGAGGCGACAGCCGAGAACCCGGCCTGCTCCGCTTCGGCCAGGCTCAGGCCGCTCCGGCCGATCTCGAGGCCTCCCACCCGGCCGACGGCGGTCCCGAGCACGCCGGGGAAGGTGGCGTAGCCGCCCCCCAGGTTGATGCCGGCCACCCGGCCCTGCCGGGCCGCCACCGCGCCGAGCGGCTGATAGGTGGGGCCGCCGGTCACCCGGTGCACGCTCTGGCAGCAGTCACCGGCCGCCCACACCCCCTCCCCGGTGGTCCGCTGCCGGCGGTCGACGACCAGCGCCCCGGCCTCACCGGTGCCCAGGCCGGCCCCGGCGCCGAGCTCGCTGTTGGGGACCACGCCCGAAGCGACGATGACCAGATCGGCGGGCACCGGGTCGGCGCCGGTCTCCACCCGGTCCTCGGACACCGACAGGGCGGCCACGCCGGTCTCGACGGTGATGCCGGCCTCCCGCACGGCCCGGGCGACCTGGCCGGCCAGGTCGGCGTCGAGCAGCGGCAGCATCTCGGGTCCGGCCTCGAGCACCGTCACCGCCGCGCCGCGGGCCCGGAACGCCTCGGCCATCTCCAGGCCCCGCAGGCTGCTGCCGACCACCACCACCTTCTCGGATCGGTGCTCCCGGGCCCGGCGCATGAGGGTCGTGGCGTCATCGAGGGTGCTCACGCCGTGCACGTGGGGCAGGTCGAATCCGGCGGAGTCCGGCCGGTCCGGCCGGGACCCGGTGGCCAGGAGCAGGAAGTCGAAACCCAGGTGGAACGACCGGCCGTGGGTCAGATTGTGCACCTCGGCCCGGCGGGCCTCCAGGTCGACGGCCACCACCTCGTGGCCGGTGCGCACGTCGATCCGCATGGAGCGGAAATCCTCCGGCCGGCGCACCACCAGGTCCTCAGCGGCGTGGACCGCACCCGAGGCCAGGTACGGGATGCCGCAGGCCGAGTAGCTGGTCCACGCCCCCCGCTCGATCACCACGATCTCGAGGTCCGGCATCAGCCGCCGGGCCTGGACCGTGGCGGACATCCCGGCCGTGTCCCCGCCGACCACCAGTAGTCGTCTTCCCATCCGGAAGACTGTACGGGGGCGGGGGCGCACCTGCCGAAACCGGAGTCGGTGCCAAGATGGGGGGATGGGCGTGAGAGAGGACTGCCGGCACTACCTCCAGCGGAGCACGCCCACCGGGGAGTCGGTACAGCGGTGCCGCCTGTCGGTCAACGCCGAGCCGTTCGCCTGCCCCGACGACTGCCTGTTCTTCGAGGGCCGCTCCCTCTCGGGCGCCGGCTGGACCCAGGCCCCCGCCACCCGCATGACCAACACTGCCGACGCTCTCAACGCCCTGCCCCCCGAGAAGCGCCGCAAGCCCCGCCGCAAGAGAGGCTGAGCCCGGCACCGGGCCGGCCCCTTTTTTTCCAAGGGAAATCCCAGGAACCCCTCAACCTGGTCACAGACCGGCCGGTCAAGGTGTTCGTATGACCGTTTCGCTACCCTCGGGTGCACCGGTGAACCCGCCCGCATCCGACGCCCGCGTCCTGGTCGTAGACGACGAGGACCACATCACCGAGCTGGTGGCCATGGCTCTCGGGTACAACGGCTTCGACGTCGAACGAGCCGCCTCCGGCCGGGCCGCCCTGCTCGCCGCGGCCGGCCGGCGCCCCGACCTCATCGTGCTCGACGTCATGCTCCCCGACCTCGACGGCTTCGAGGTGGCCCGCCGCATCCGCTCCGCCGAGGGCGCCGGAAGCCACGTCCCCATCATCTTCCTGACCGCCCGGGATGCCACCGCCGACAAGGTGGAGGGCCTGCGTCTCGGCAGCGACGACTACGTCACGAAGCCGTTCAGCATCGAGGAGCTGGTCGAGAGGGTCAAAGCGGTGCTGCGCCGCACCGGCGGGTCGGGTCCGGGCGAGCGGCGCCTGTCGTTCGCCGACCTGGTCCTCGACGAGGACAGCCGCGATGTGTGGCGCAACGGCCGGCTCGTCGAGCTGACCCCCACCGAGTACAAGCTCCTGCGCTACCTGCTGCTGAACGCCCGCCGGGTCCTCACCCGGGAGCAGATCCTCGAGCACGTATGGGAGTACACGTTCTCCGGCAACGCCAGCGTCCTCGAGACCTACATCAGCTACCTGCGCCACAAGATCGACGAGGGTGAGACCCCGCTGATCCACACCGTCCGGGGCGTGGGCTACACCCTGCGGTTACCCCGGAGGTAGGACACCTTGACCCTCCGGCTGCGACTGGTCCTGGCCCTGGTGGCGCTGGTCACCGTCGCGTCGGCGGTCTTCCTCGCCGCCACCTACTCCATCTACCGAGACTCGCAGTTCCGCCAGCTCGACACCCAGCTGCGGGCCGAGGTACCGGTGGCGGAGCAGACCCTCGACTCGGAACTGCTCCGCCTGGGCCAGTACCCCTCGGTCACCGCGGGGCGAGCCGTCGGTGCGGGAGGCGGGGAGGCGGACCGTTACGGTCTGGGGGCGGGACCCGGGCCCCTCTCGGGCGGACCGGGGGCACACAACGGCCCCGGCCTGTCCCTCCCCCCCGGCACCGTCGCCGAGCGGGTCACCGCCGCCGGTACGGTACCCGTGCACATCCAGTACGGCGGGGAGGTCCTGCCCGACCTGCCGGCCCGCCTGCCGGCCACCGGCGCCGGGGGGCGGATCTTCACCGCCTCGTCGCAGCACGGCTCCACGCAGTTCCGGGTGCTGCAGGTGCCGGCCGCTCCGGGCGGCTACACGCTGGTGGCCATCCCCACCACCTCGGTCACCCAGTCCGTCGACCGGCTGCTGCTCATAGAGGGGGCGGCGGTGGCGGCCCTGCTGCTGGTGGTGTCGGGCGGGGCGTGGCTGGTGCTGCGCCGGGGCCTGCGCCCGCTGGAGCGCATGGCCGGCACCGCCCAGCGGATATCGGCGGGGGACCTGTCCCAGCGGGTCAGCCCCTCCGACGGGGTCACCGAGGTCGGGCAGCTGGGCCTGGCCCTCAACACCATGCTGGGCGACATCGAGTCGGCCTTCGCCGAGCGGGAGGCCACCGAGCAGAAGCTGCGGCAGTTCCTGGCCGACGCGTCCCACGAGCTGCGGACCCCGCTCACGTCCATCCAGGGCTTCGCCGAGCTGTTCCGGGTGAGCGGCGACTCCGCCCGGGTGGACCTGCCGACCATCCTGCGCCGCATCGAGGAGGAATCGGCCCGGATGAAGGTCCTGGTGGAGGACCTGCTGCTGCTGGCCCGGCTGGACCAGCACCGCGACACCCAGAAGTGCCCGACCGACCTGAGCGTCCTGGCTGCCGACGCCTGCACCGACGCGGTGGCCACCGATCCGAGCCGGCCGGTGACCCTGGAAGCCCCCGAGCCGGTGGTGGCCGACGTCGACGAGCCCCAGATCCGCCAGGCGGTCGCCAACCTGGTCACCAACGCCCTGGTCCACACCCCGGCCGGCACCCCCCTCCAGGTGACGTGCCGGCGGGCCGGCGGGTCGGCGGTGCTGACGGTGCGCGACCACGGCCAGGGGCTGGACGAGGAGTCCCTCCGCCACGTATTCGACCGGTTCTGGCAGGGCGACAAGGCCCGGGTGGGTACCGGTTCCGGGCTGGGCCTGTCGATAGTGGCGGCCATAGCCGCCGAGCACGGCGGCACGGCGACGGCAGCGAACGCGCCGGGCGGCGGGGCCGTGTTCACCATCTCGGTCCCCCTCGCCGGCCCGCCGGAGAGGGCCCTCAGCGGTGACGTCGCTTGTGCTCGAACGCCTTCGCCGCCCCCCATCTGACCGCCACCTCGCCGAGCGCCGGGTCCAGGTCGGAGAAGGACGCCGGGGCCAGGTCGTAGTCGTCGTCGGGGAAGCTGGACTCGGAGAAGGCGTCGCGCTCCACCGGCGGCACCCCCGCCGCTCTCAGGACCGCCGTCGGGTACCCGAGCGCGCCGCGCACCAGGGCCAGTGGGGTGGTTGTCTGCCCGTCGATGTCGCGCTCGAGCATCTCGCGCACCGCCGGGGCGACCTCCGCGGCGGCCCGGGCGCCGGCGGCCTCCGCGGCGGCGGCCACGTCCGGGGGAACCCCGCCGGCCCACGCCGTCATGACCCGCTCGACGCAGCCCACCACCCACGAGGCGATGGTGGACTCGACGCCGTCGGCCAGGGCCGTGGCGTAGGCGGCCAGGGCGGCCGCCGGGTCCTCGTCGCTCAACTCTCCAGCGGGTGGTCCAGGTGGTCCACGTCCACGCCGATCTCCTCCATCCAGGCCACCGCCTGCGCCACCGACTCGGGGTCGCCGTCCAGCTCGCAGACGATCCAGCCCATGTCCTCGCTGACATCGGCGCGCCGGATGTTGGGCATCACGTCGAAGCGGCGGACCAGCTCCCCCATGACCGCCTGGCGGACCAGCTCCGGGGGGAAGGTCAGCCTGACCCGGGGGCCGATCACGACCGCTCCCCAACCAGCGCGGCCACCCCGACGCCGGGTTCGTCCCCGGTGGCATCGGCGGCGCCGGGCGGCCCGGCACCGATGGCCGAGTTGAGGTTGCCGGACCGCAGGCCCTCCAGGTCCAGCGTCACGTAGCGGTAGCCGGCGGAGCGGACGGCGGCCACCACCTCGGCCCGGCAGGCAAGGACCGCCGGCAGAACCCCGAGGGGCAGCTCGAGGCGGGCCAGATCGCCGTAGTGGCGGACCCGCAGCTCGGCGAAACCCAACCGGCGCAGGGCCTCCTCGGCGGCCGCCACCCCGGCCAGGGTCCCGAGGGTGACCGGCGTCCCGTATGGCACGCGCGACGCCAGGCAGGCGGCCGCCGGCTTGTCCCACACCTCCAGGCCCAGGTGGCGGGCGGCGGACCGCACCGCCGCCTTGGTGAACCCGGCGTCCACCAGGGGGAACACCGCGCCCCGCTCCCGGGCCGCCTTCTGGCCGGGGCGGTGATCGGACAGGTCGTCGACGTTGACCCCGAGAGCCACGGTCGCCCCCTCGGCCGCGGCGACCGGAGCCAGGCGGTCCATCAGCTCGCTCTTGCAGTGGTAGCAGCGGTCCGGACCGTTGACGACGTAGTCCGGGCGGGCCATCTCGTCGGTCGCCACCTCCAGCCACCGCAGCCCCCACTGCCCGGCCAGGCGCCGGCAGTCGTCGAGCTCGGAGGGGGCCAGGGACGGCGACACCGCGGTCACCGCCACGCTGCCGGCCGGGCCCAGAGCCCGGTGGGCGGCCCAGGCCAGGAGGGCCGAGTCCACCCCTCCGCTGAAGGCCACCACCAGCTTCCCGGCGGCCCGCAGCCGGCGCTCGAGGTCCTCGAGCAGGGCGACCACGTCAGGGACGGCCGGTCCGGCGCCCGTCAGCTCGGCCGCGGTCATCGGGCGTCCTCCACCTGGATACGGATCCGCTTGTTGCCCTTGCCCTTCGACTCGGTCTTGAGCACCGTCACCCGGCCCACCTCGTCGGTGGAGCGGACGTGGGTGCCCCCGTCGGCCTGCTTGTCCAGGCCGACGATGTCGACCACCCGGATCTCCTGCACCGACTCGGGGATGAGGCTGACCTTGGTGCGGATCAGGTCCCGGTCGAGGACAGCCTCGCGGCGGGGGAGGAATCCGACCTCGATGGGGCGGGCGGCGGCCAGCTCGGCGTTGACCAGCTTCTCCACCGTGGCACCGAAACCCTCGGGGAGCGGGTCGAACTCGAAGTCCATCCGGGCCGCCAGCGGCTCCATGTTCCCCCCGGTCACCGCCTTGCCCCACTCGTTCCAGATCACCCCGCACAGCACGTGCAGGGCGGTGTGGGTGCGCATCAGGGCGTGGCGGCGCTCCCAGTCGAGCGAGCCGTCGACGGTCGCCCCCAGGGCCGGCAGCCCGCCCTCACCCAGGCTGTGCCAGATCTCGTCGCCGTCCTTGCGGACGTCGACCACCGGCAGGCCGGCCAGCACGCCGGTGTCGTGGGGCTGACCGCCCCCGGTGGCGTAGAACGCGGTGCGGTCGAGGGCCACCCGCCGGGCCTCGGGATCCACGGCGGTCACGACCGCCTCGAACTCCCTGAGGTAGGCGTCGCGGAGATACAGCTGTTCCGTCGGCACCCCCCCATTGTGACCGGTTCCCCCGGTGGGCCGCGGCCGGCGGCTGCCGGGGCCGGGCCTATGCTCGCCCCCGGCAGCCGCTCGCCCCGGCGCCACAGGGGAACCGGAGCGGCGAGAGCGAACGGAGGCCGGCCATGGCGGCGGTGCACCACCACAGGGGGAAGCACGACGGGCGGGCCACGGCCAGCCGGAACAGCGGCATCGACGTCCGCCTGCCGGTGGACCGGCTGCCGGAGCGGGGCACCCCCTCCGAGGAGGCCTACGAGCTGATCTCCAGCGAGCTGCTGCTCGACGGCAGCGCCCGGCTCAACCTGGCCACGTTCGTCACCACCTCGATGCCGGAGCGGGCGGCCCGGCTCATGGCCGACACCGCCGACAAGAACATGATCGACAAGGACGAGTACCCCCAGACGGCGGAGCTCGAACGGCGCTGTGTCAGCATCCTCTCCGACCTGTGGCACGCCCCCCGGTCCGACGAGGCGACGGGGTGCTCCACGACCGGATCGAGCGAGGCGGTGATGCTCTCGGCCATGGCCCTCAAATGGCGGTGGCGCCAGGCCCGCCGGGCCGCAGGGAAGCCCACCGACCGCCCCAACCTGGTGATGGGGGCCAACGTGCAGGTCTGCTGGGAGAAGTTCTGCCGGTACTGGGACGTGGAGGCCCGGCTGGTCCCGCTGGAGGGCGACCGGCTCCACCTGACCGCCGACGCGGCGGTGACCCACTGCGACGAGAACACCATCGGGGTGGCCGCCGTGCTCGGGTCCACCTTCGACGGCAGCTACGAACCGGTGAAGGAGATCGCCGCCGCGCTCGACCGCCTGCAGGCCGAGAAGGGCCTCGACATCCCGGTCCACGTCGACGCGGCATCGGGAGGCTTCATCGCCCCGTTCCTCCAGCCGGACCTGGAGTGGGACTTCCGCATCCCCCGGGTGGCCTCCATCAACGCCTCCGGTCACAAGTACGGGCTCGTCTACCCCGGCGTGGGGTGGGCGGTGTGGCGGGACCGGGCGGCGCTGCCCGAGGATCTCATCTTCGACGTCAACTACCTGGGCGGTCACATGCCGACCTTCTCGCTCAACTTCTCCCGGCCCGGGTCCGAGGTCGTGGCCCAGTACTTCATGTTCGCCACCCTCGGCTTCGAGGGGTACCGGCGGGTGCAGCAGCACTCCTCCGACGTGGCCCGCTACCTGGCCGCCGGGGTGGCCGGTATCGGCCCCTACGACCTGGTCAGCTCCGGCGAGGACCTGCCGGTCTTCTCCTTCGCCCTCAAACCGGAGGTGCGCAACTACAGCGTGTTCGACGTGTCGGACCGGCTGCGGGAGCGGGGCTGGCTGGTCCCCGCCTACACCTACCCGGAGAACCGCCAGGACCTGGCCGTGCTGCGCATAGTCGTACGGGCCGGGATGACCTTCGACATGGCCGACGCCCTCCTGGCCGACCTGCGGACCAAGACGGCGGCCCTCGAGACGCTCGACGCCCCGGTCCCCGAGGCCCTGGCCACCCGGGAGCAGCCGTTCCACCACTGAGCCCCGGCTACCCGGAGGTCCACCGCCGGGTCCGGAGGGGCCGGCGGGGGATCCGGGCCGGCCCGGTCCGGGCGGGGCCCGGGTACGGCCCCGCTAGGCCAGCCCGACCTCGGCCACCACGTCCTCGACGGGGCCCACGACCCCGGCGTAGAACGGCCCGAAGTCGGCGTAGAGCGCCGACGCCTCGTCGAAGCGCATCGAGTACACGGTGTCTTTGAGGTCGTCGGGGTGCCCGCCGAAGAGGGTCACCCCCCACTCGTAGTCGTCGAGGCCGGTGGAGCCGGTGATGAGCTGCACCACCCGCCCGGCGAAGCGCCGGCCGGACCGGCCGTGGTCCATCATCAGCCGCTTGCGGTCCTCGAAGTCGAGGGAGTACCAGTTGTCCTTGTCCCCCCGGCGCTTGCTCATGGGGTAGAAGCAGATCGCCCGCTTACCCTCGGGCGGCAGAGTGGGGTACAACCGGGCCTGCAGGTGCTCCTCGGGCATGCCCTTGGCGTACTCCGACACCTCGGTCAGCGACACGTAGGAGTCGGCCACCTCCAGCCCGGCCCGCTGCAGCGCGCTCTGCAGCCGGCGCAGGCGCACCCAGTCCGGCCCCAGCGCCATGAACCCGATGTCGGCCTTGTGACCGAGCACGGAGAACGCCACCACCTGGTGGTCGGCGCCCTCCATCTCCTTGACCGCCGAGATCACGGCCTGCCCGTCCGCGGCCGGCCCCAGCCGGCAGAACAGGTGCAGCACTCCCCATCCGACGGTCGGCTTCAACGGCTCCGCGGTCATGTTTCCCAGCTTACGGCCGGGTGCACGCGAAGAAGGACGACGGACCGCCGGCCGCCTCGCGGAATTGAGAGAGGGCCGGGCTCCCGGGGAGGCCGTAGATC
>JAKAXN010000172.1 GCA_021816565.1 Actinomycetes bacterium | reverse complement strand
CGACACCCTCTGCCGGGTCACCGGCATGCACTCCGCCACCCTGCAGCCGCCGGCCGGGGCGGCGGGGGAGCTGACCGGCCTGCTGCTGATGCGGGCCTGGCACGAGGCCCAGGGTGAGCAGCGCCACAAGATCATCATCCCGGACTCGGCCCACGGCACCAATCCGGCGTCGGTCACCCTCGGCGGCTACCAGACGGTCACCGTGCCCTCCGACAGCCGGGGCCTGGTCGACCTCGAGGCCCTCAAGGCCCGTCTGGACCGGGACGTGGCCGGCATCATGCTGACCAACCCGAACACCCTCGGCCTGTTCGAGGAGGACATCGCCGAGATCGCCGCCGCCGTCCACGAGGTCGGCGGGCTGCTGTACTACGACGGGGCCAACCTCAACGCCATCCTGGGCGTCACCCGGCCGGGGGACATGGGCTTCGACATCGTGCACATGAACCTGCACAAGACCTTCGCCGTCCCCCACGGCGGTGGCGGTCCCGGCGCCGGCCCGGTGGCCGTGTCGGCCCGGCTGGCGGAGTTCCTGCCCGGCCCGGTTCCGGTGCGGCGCGACGACGGCCGCTTCGAGTGGCACACCCCCGAGCGCAGCATCGGCCGGGTGCACACCTGGTACGGGAACGCCCTGGCCCTGGCCCGGGCCTGGTCGTACATCCTGGCCAACGGCGGCGACGGCCTGCGCCGGGTCGCCGAGGGGGCGGTGCTCAACGCCAACTGGCTGCGGCACCGCCTGCGGGGTGTCTACGACCTGCCCTTCGACCGGCCCAACATGCACGAGTTCGTGGCCTCCACCACCAACTTGAAGAAGGCCAAGGGACTGCGGGCCCTCGACGTCGGCAAGCGCCTCCTGGAGGAGGGGTTCCACGCCCCCACGGTGTACTTCCCGCTCATCGTGGAGGAGGCTCTGATGATCGAGCCGACCGAGACCGAGAGCCCCGAGACGGTGGCGGCGCTGGCCGACGCCCTGATAGCCATCGCCGCCGAGGCGGAGGGGGAGGCAGCGGCGGTTCCCCGCAGCACCCCGGTGGGCCGGGTCGACGAGGCCCGGGCCGCCCGCACGCTGCTGCCCACCTGGGACGCGGTCGTCGACCACGAGAGCGGCGCCGCCGGCTCGTAGCCGGGACGGGGGACGGCGGGCCCCTCGGGGCTCTGGTGGGAGTCAGAGGGTACGGGGCAGGGTGGGGGTGGTGGCCCCCGGTCCCGGAGAACCCGGCCCGGTGGGCGCCGGACCGGTGACCGTTCCCGGCGTGGTGGTGGGCCCGACGGTCGGGCCCGCTCCGGGCGCAACGGTGGTGACGGTCGTCGTGGGCCCGGCCGGCACGGTCGTGGCGGGCGCAACGGTGGTGACGGTCGTGGTGGGCCCGGCCGGGGTCGGGCCGCCCGGGCCCCCCGTGGAGCCGGGCTGGCGCCCCGGGCCGCCGAGGCCAACGATGGCGACGATCACATCGGCGGCCACCAGGGCCGCGGCCACCGCGACCAGCACGGCCCGGGCCGGTCCCGAACCGGCCAGTTGTCTGAGGCGTCCCACGACGCCGATTCTTGCCCAGCGGCCACCGGGCGTGTCCGGGATCGGTACCAGCTGTGACGGATCGCTCAGTCCCGGCCGAGGGCGTCCCTGAGAGCGGCCTGACTGGGATGGGCGGCGATCACGTGGCGCAGACCCTGGGCGGTGGCCGAGAGGTACCGGCGGGTGGTCTCCAGGCTGGCGTGCCCCAGCAGCTCCTGCAGCTCGACCACATCGGCGCCGGCTTCCAGGGCGGAGGTGGCGAAGGTGTGGCGCAGGGCGTGCACCAGGGCCCCGGCAGGCACCGAGGCCCTGATCCCGGCCCTCACGTAGAGCTTCTCGATCAGGTAGCGGATCTGGTCGACGGTCATGCGACGGCCCCGCACGTCCACGAACAGCGGGGTGGAGGGATGGTCGAGCTTCTCCTTGGGGAAGCGGGCCACCCTCTCCCTGAGGTAGACGTCGAGCACCTGTTCGAGGGCCGGGTCGATGGGGACCGGGCGGACCTTGCCGCCCTTACCCCGGACCTCCATGCGCCGGGCGCCGGGCTCCCCGGCCAGCGAGCCGACCGACAGGCCGGCGGCCTCGGCCTCGCGCACGCCGGTCACGCAGAAGGTCGCTACCAGGGCCAGGTCCCGGGCCGGCCACGGGTCCCGGGCCCGGGAGTCGGCCTCGGCGGCGGTGCGCAGCAGGCGGCCCACCGCGTCGGGGGCCCGGATCGACCGGGGCATGCTCGAGGGGGTCTTGGGTTTGGGGATGGCCGCCATGGGATTGCCGTCGATCACCGCCTCGGCGACCAGGAAGTCGAAGAAGCTCGACCATGCGGAATGGGCCCGCCGCACGGACGCCGCGGCGTGGTCCGACGCCCACGAGGCGAAAGCCGACACCAGCGCCTGCCGGGTCAGCTGCGAGACCCTCACCCGCTCCAGCTCGGTGACCTCCCCGGCCAGGCCCTCCAGGACCGCCAGCCGGCCGGCGATGCCCTCCAGGTCCCGTCGGTAGCCGGCCAGGGTGGCCGGCGAGGGCTTGGCCGCCCCCATGTTGATCAGCCAGGCCTCGACCGCCTCGGCCACCGGCGAATCCGCGGCGATCCGCCGGCGGGGAGCCAGCTGTACCGGCGGGTTGGCGCGGGGGCTGCGGGGCACGGCGGTCGGAGGCTACCGGCCGGGGCCGACCCGCCGGTGGATGGCCGGGCCGGCGCGGTTACGCCTGGCCGGTCTTGACGATCAGGACGTCGCAGGGGGCGTGGTGGGAGATGCGGTTGGGGACCGACCCGAGCAGGAAACGCCTGGCTCCCTCCATGCCCTGGCTGCCGACCACGATCAGATCGGCCCCGGACTTCTCGGCCACGTCGAGCAGGGCATCGGCGGCCTGGGCGTGGGCCGGGCGGGTCTCCACCTTTGCGGCCCCGCACCGGCGGGCCAGGTCGGCGGCCTCGACCAGGATGGAATCGACGTCCTCGGTGGGGCTCACGACGTGGGAGAGGTCATCGGGCATCTCGGCCCGCTCGGCCTCCAGCCGGGACTGGTCGACCGGCCGGTAGGCGGAGACGATCAGGAGCGTGGCCAGATCCCGTGCCGCCAGGGCGGCCGCCCTGGTCACGGCCTGGGTCGCCGTCTCGGAGCCGTCGGTGCCGACCACGATGGTGGTGTACATCTCGAACCTCCGTGCTGGGGCCGCCCTGCGGGGGCCGTCCCAGATGGTAACCGGCCGCGTTGGCATCGGTCCGTATCCGCGGCTTCGTCCCGAAGCGGCGGATACGTCCCGGCGCCCATGAGGGGCGGTAGATTCGTCACTGTGACGGAACTGCGGAAGTCGGGTGGGCCCGGGGAGCGGAGGTGCTCATGGTGTGGCCGGCGCTTCGAGGTGCCGACGGCGACGGCGGGTCGGCCCCGGCTGTACTGCCGGCGGTCGTGCCGGCAGCGCCACTTCGAGGCCCGCCGCCGGGCCCGGGAGCTGGGCCTGGCCGAGACCGAGGTGGTCGTGGCCCGCCGGGAACTGAGCCGGCTGGACGACCTGGTGTACGTGCTGGCCTGCGCCGTGGAGGACGTGGACGGGGACCTGGCGGGCGAGCACGACGAGTCCGACGTGAGGAGGGCCCTGGACTGGCTGCTCGATGCCGCCCGGCCGCTGGCCGACCTGTCCCGGCAGGGGCGGTTGTGACCCTCGGCCGGGGGGCCGGTCGCTCTATATTCCGGATAATCACAGTTATCCGTAATTCAGTACGGCCGGTGAGGGCGGCCGGCGGTCCTGCTCTCCATTGACCGCGCCCCGCCGGGGGCCGATACTTGACACTGATCACTTACACGGGGGGTTTCACCATGACCGACACGACCACCGGCCCCGAAGCCGACCTGCGCAGCGGCGACATCGAGGAGCTGGCCCGGACCGTCTCCACCAGCGAGAAGCAGGCGCTCATCCGGGAGGTCGGAACGACGTTCGACTCGCTCTTCACCTGGGACTACGAGAAGGGCCGGCGCCAGCAGCTCAACAAGCTCTACGAGAAGGCCAAGACGTCCCAGTGGAACGCCGAGACCGACATCGACTGGTCCATCGGCGGTCAGATCGACTGCGCCCGCGACCCCCAGAACCCGCTCAACACCATGGGCGCCACCGACGAGGGCCCCTTCGGGAAGCTCAACGCCGAGGAACGGGCCACTCTGGGCCACGCGTCCATGGCGTGGACGCTGAGCCAGTTCATGCACGGCGAGCAGGGCGCTCTGCTGTGCACGGCCAAGATCGTCGACGCCGTTCCGTGGATCGACGCCAAGTACTACGCGGCCACCCAGGTGATGGACGAGGCCCGTCACGTCGAGGTCTACGCCAAGTACCTGAGGGAGAAGCTCGAGTGGGAGTTTCCCGTCAACGTCCACCTGAGGGAGCTGCTCGACGCGGTCCTGGCTGATCCCCGCTGGGATTTCACCTACCTGGGTATGCAGATCATGGTCGAGGGCCTGGCCCTGGCGGCCTTCGGGTTCCAGTACCAGTTCAGCCCGGATCCGCTGCTGAAGCAGATCACCCGCTACGTCATGTCCGACGAGGCCCGCCACGTGGCGTTCGGGGTCATCTCCTTGAAGGAGGCCTACCGTGACCTCAGCGCGGCCGAGGTCCGGGAACGCCAGGAGTTCTGCTACGAGGCGGCCATCCGCATGCGGGACCGGTTCTTGAGCCAGGAGGTCTGGGAGGCCATGGGCATGCCGGTCAAGGAGTGCTGCGAGGTGATGCTGCACAACCCGGTGCAGCTCGAGTTCCGCCGGGTGCTGTTCTCCAAGATCGTCCCCAACCTCAAGAAGCTGGGCCTGCTCGACGCCGGCGACGGCTGGCTGCGCCAGCGCTTCGGCGAGCTCGGGGTCCTCGAGTTCGAGGACTGGGAGGACACCGGCGCGGAGTACGAGCGCCTGCAGCTCGGAACGGCCCTGTAGCTGCGGGCGGGGTCGGCGCCGGCCGGCGGGGGCCGGTGCCGACCGTCACACCGGTGGTCTCAGCCGGCCGTCTTGCGGCTGGCGGCGCGGGTCTCCTGCGCCCTCTTGTCCCGGGCCTTCTTGCGGCGGATCCGGTCGTGCTTCCAGCGGACGGTTGAACGTGCTCCTCGGCCCATCCGGGCGAGGATAGTCAGTCCCTCAGGAACTCCACCACCGCGTCCAGGAACCGGAAGTCCTTCGGGGTGCCGAAATGGTCGGCCCCGGCCAGGGTCACCAGCCGGGCATCGGGCAGGGCGGCCATCAGCTGCTCAGCCGGCCCGACGAAGTCCCGGTCGCCCAGGACGACCAGCACCGGCACCGTCACCCCGGCCAGCTCGGCGGCCCGGACCGGCTCGTGGGGCCGGCGCAGGCAGGCCGCCAGGGCCGCCGGGTCGTTGCCCGGCGCCTGGGCGAAGCGGGCGAAGGCGCCGGAGGCCTCGTGGTCGGACTCCCCCGCCCGGCCGGTCTCGACCGCCCGCGCCGCGTCCTCGGAGCCGCTCGGGCGGAAGATGTTGTCACCCACGCCGCCCACGGCGATGCGCCGGAAACGCTGCGGGGACCGGGCGGCCACCCGCAGCAGCAGCTGGCCGCCCAGGCTGAAGCCGACGGCGTCCACCCGGCCCTCCCCGGGCAGCACCTGCTCGATGCAGCGGTCCAGGTCCCGGTAGGCCTCCGGGTCGGTGGGCTTGGGGGCGTCGCCGTGGCCCAGCAGGTCCACGCCTCTGACCTCGTGGCCCTCCTCACCCAGGACGTCGACCCAGCCGGGCTCCCTCCAGTTGCGCTCGAACGAAGAGGCGAACCCGTGGATGAGAAGAACCGGTTCTGCTGCCATCCCCGGCAGGGTACCGGCGGCCCGTCTCCGGGTGGTACAGGTGGGTCTTCCCTCCGGTAGCGTAGGGGGCTGTGCCCCGCAGAATCGAAATAGAACTGACTAGCGCGCGCCCCGACGGCACCTGGACGTGGCGTGCGGCCGGGGCTCGTGAGCCGAAGGGCGTGCTCGACGGGGCTCTGCTGTACGAGGGCGCCAAGGCCGGGGACGTCCTCAAGGCCGAGGCGGACTTCGCGCTGGAGGGCATAGTCATCATCTCGGTGACCGCCCCGAAGACCGACAGCCGCACCGAGCCTCAGCGGATCGAGGTGGTGGGACCGGGCCGCCCTGAGGGCCCGGGGGTAACCACCCAGCTGGTGGGCCGGGGCGAGCGCCGCTCGGGCCGCCGGGACCGCACCGACCGCGACCGCAGCGACCGGGGCCGGCCGCCCCGCCCGCGCGACGGGGGCCGCCCCGAAGGTGGCCGGCAGGAACGCGGTCCCGGAGCCGGTGCGCCCGGCGGCCGGAGCGAGCGTCGGGCCGAGCCCGGCCGCGAGGGCTCCGGCCGGCGCGGCGAGGGTGCCCGTCCGGGTCGGCCCGGCGCCGGAGCGGATCGGGAGAGGCGCCCGGCGCGCACCACCTCGACCAGCGAGCGGACCCGAGGTCGGCGGCTCAGCCCCGGCTCGGCCCACCGCAAGGCCGTCATGGACTCGCTGCCGCCCGAGCAGCAGCCCATCGCCGAGCAGCTTCTGCGCGGCGGCATTCCGGCGGTGCGCACGGCGCTGCACCTCGAGCGGGAGAAAGCCCAGGCCGAGGGCCGGCCGGTCCCCAACTCCGACGAACTGCTGGCCCTGGCCGAGTCGCTTCTCCCCCGCCTGCGGGCCGCTGAATGGCGGGACCGGGCCGAGGCCGCGGCGGCCGAGATGGACAGCATCTCCCTGCGGGACCTGCGCTCGGTGGTGGCGGGCGCCGACCTGGCCCGCGATGACGAGACCAGGGCCCTCGGGGCCCAACTGCGGGAGGGCCTGGAGCGGCGGGTCGCCAAGCTGCACGAGACCTGGGCCGCCGACATCACCGCCCAGTTGGACGCCGGCCGGGTGGTGCGGGCGGTGCGCCTGTCGGGCAAGGCCCCCGACCCTTCGGCCCGGCTCGACCCGGATCTGGCGACCCGCTTGACGGAGGCCGCCAGCGCCACCCTGTCGGCCGAGACCTCACCGGAGCTGTGGGCCGCCCTGCTGGAGGCGGTGGCCGAGTCCCCGATCCGCCGCTCGGTCACCCCGAGCGGCCTGCCGGCCGAGGCGCCGCCCGAGCTCAAGCGGACGGCCCACCAGCTGTCGGGGTCGATCCCGGCGCTGGCCAAGATGCTCGGCGTGACCATCCCCCCGCCCCCCGCTCCCCTGCCCGGCCGGCGCCGGGGCGAAGCCGGCGGCCGCCCGGCCGGCCGGGCCGGTGGCCGACCCGGCCGGCCGGAGGGCGACGCAGCCCCCACCGGCCAGGGAGCCGGGGCCGAGGCACCCGCTTCCCCGCCGGAGGCGGAGATCGCCGAGCCTCAGCCCCAGCCCGAGCCTCAGCCCCAGCCCGAGCCTCAGACCCAGCCCGAGGCGGCGGTGGCCCAGCCCGACGCCGAGCCTCAGACCCAGCCCGAGACCGCCTCCGCGGCACCGGAGGCCTCGGGGGCTGCCCCGGACGGGGGCCAGCCCGAGGAGCCGGCCGCCGGTGACCAGCCGAGCCCGGCTCCGGCCGCCGGTGACCAGCCGGCCGCCGGGGAGCAGCCGAGCGCCGAGTAGTCAGCCGGGCCGGGGCCCCTCCGGAGTGCCGGAGAGGGCCCCGGCCGGGTCAGCTGAACGCTTCCAGGATCCCGTGGTCGTGGAGGAACTCGGCCAGGCCGTCGGCCAGGCGCAGCTCCGCCACCTCGAATAGCGGCACCCACCGGGCCTCGGCCGCGTCATCGCCGGCCACGGGGTCGTCGGCGTCGAGGACGGTGACGGTGAAGTCGAGGATGACGTAGTGGTGGTCCTCGTCGATGAGCTCGGCCCACCCGAGCAGGGACTCGCACACGCCGCTCAGGCCGGTCTCCTCCTGCAGCTCGCGCACCACGGCCTCGGCCAGGGTCTCCCCCACCTCCACCCGGCCGCCGGGGACCGACCACGTTCCCTGCGCCGGCCCCCGGCCCCGACGGATGAGCAGGATGCTCTCGTCGAGCACGGCGACCGCTCCCACGCAAACCTCGGGCCGGTGGGCGCCGGGGTCCCCCTCAGCCATCCCCCGCCCCGGCTGCGCCGCCCGGGCGGTGCATGATCAGCAGGCGGGCCTGGAACCCGTGGGTCTCGAAGAACGCCTTGGCCGCCCGGTTGCCCGGCAGCGCCGGGGCGTCCACGCCGGCCACCCCCTGCTCCCGGCTCCAGGTGCTCACCACGTCGAGCATGGCTTCACCGACCCCCACCTGGCGGGCCAGCGGATCGGTGTAGATGAGCTCGAGGGTCGCGACCGGCTCCCGCCTCAGCCGGTCGATGAAACCCGACGCCAGGCCCACCGCCACGTGATCGATGAAGCCCAGCACGAGGACCCGGTCGGGGTCCGACACCGCGTCGCCCAGGTACCCCTCCAGGTCGATGCGGGTCAGGGCCCCGGCCAGCAGGGAGCCACCCCGCTGGCCGTCCAGCTCCGCCACCGCCCGCTCCCACATCCGGGCCAGGGTCTCGACGTCCGCTGGGGTGGCCGGCCGGGCCGTCTCCACTCCTGCTAGTCCCGTCGGCTCCGGCCCGTCACCTGGCGCCGCTACTGGCCCTGGAGCTGGCTGACCCGGTTGAGGATGGTCCGCCGCCCCCGGTGGGCCCGCTCGTAGGCCCCCACCGCCGCCAGCTCATCCTGGGACAGACCGGCCAGGCGCTGGACGACCTGCGACGCCGACAGGGAGTCGTAGCCGGGGATGGCCAGAGCGGACGGGTCGGGCCGGGGCCCGGCCGGCCGGGCCGACCCCGGGTCCCCGCTCACCGAGGCGGTGATGGCGCCGTTGGACTCCCGGCGGGTCTCTTCGCCGGCGCCGGCGGCATCCTCCGGGGCCGGGGACCCGCCGTCCACGCTGCGCAGCGGGGGGCGCAACGAGCCGTTGGTCTGACGCCCCAGCAACTCCTCGTAGGAGACCTCGGGGCGCGCCGGCGCCGGGGAAGCGGCCGGGCGGCCCTGCGGGCGGGCGGCGGGCGCCGGCGGGGTGGGCGCCGGGGTCAGCCGTGACTCGATCATCGACCGCCCGCTGGCCACGGCGAACTGGCCGACCACCCGGGCCATGGTCAGCTGCGTGGTGACCCGGGACCGGCCCTTGGCCGCCAGCTTCGGCAGCTCCTCGGCGGCGGTGATGGCCAGGCCCACCGGGACGAACACGAACAGGTCCAGCGCCGCGTCGAGCGGATTGTGCGATTCTGTCGTCACCGGCTGATCCTACCCCTGCCGGTCGCTCCGGCCCCGTCGATCACACGC
>JAKAXN010000171.1 GCA_021816565.1 Actinomycetes bacterium | reverse complement strand
GAACGGTCCACTTCGAGAACGAATCCGGGACGGGCCATGGGTGTCGCTGCTACCTATCTTCTCTTCTCGTTGCGGAGGTCGAACACGATCTTGGCGGCGCCCCGCCGGCCGGCCGAGGAGGCGTGCTCTATGGCATCGGCGTAGCGCTCCAGGCTGTAGGAGGCCGAGACCAGCCGGCCCAGCCCGGCGGCGTCGACGACCTCCATGGCCAGGTCGAAGCTGTGCCGGCCGCCCCGGGACGACTCCGGCCCGTAGGCGTAGGCGCCGGCCAACCGGATCTCCCGCTGCCACAGCGGGGTCAGGTCGAGGCCCACCGGGCCGGGCATCCCGGCCAGCACCACGGTGCCTCCCGGGGCGACGACGGCCAGGGCCTCGGTGATGGACTCGGCGCTGCCCACGCAGTCGTAGACGATGTCGGCACCCCCGGTGAGCTGGCCGTTGTCGAGCATCCACGACCCGGTGGCCCGCCGCACCGCCCGGCGCAGCTCGTCGGGCTCCACCACCGCGGTCGCCCCCAGCTCCCGCGCCAGGCGGCGCTGGTCCGGGTGTTTGGCCACGGCGATCAGGGAAGTGATGTCCGGGCGCAGGTGGCGGATGGAGGCGATGGTGGCCAGGCCTATGGTCCCGGCCCCGATCACCGCAGCCCGCCCTGTCGGCGCCACCGGCGGGAGCAGGGCGGCGTGCACCGCGCAGGCCGTCGGTTCGACCATCACCGCGGCCTCGTCGCTCCACCCGTCGGGGATCTCGTGGAGCTGGTCGGGGTGGGCGGCCAGGGCCAGCGACCACCCGCCACCGGTGTCGCAGCAGTAGCCGGTCTGCAGGCCCGGGCCCAGGTGCCCGGCCACCAGCCGCTCGCAGTGGTTGGTGACCCCGGCGGCGCAGGCCGGACACGGGGGCTGCACACCGCGGATCTTGCAGTGCAACACCGGCTCGACCACCACCCGGCGGCCGTCGGCGGTGTCGGCCACCACCTCGTGGCCGGGGACGAACGGGAAGCTGACGATCGGCTCGAACCAGCGCGACGAGTGTCCCGACACCGTGGCCAGGTCGCTCCCGCATATGCCCGCCAGCCGGGGGCGGACCAGCTGCCACTCCGGGCCCGGCAGCTCCGGCGGGTCGACCTCGGCCAGGCGGAGGGGGACCGGCCGGCCGGACGTCCGGGCCGCGGCGAACCGGGGGAGCGACCGTTCTACGCGCAGGGCCTTCACAGTTTCATACCTATCGGCAGGATCGGGCGGGGGCCACCCTCGGCCTTCGGCCAGTGCTCCACGTGCCAGCCCCTCTTGCGGGCGATGGCGGCCAGCTTGGTCTCGGGGTTGACGGCCACCGGGTGGCCGGCCGCCTCCAGCATCGGCAGGTCGCTGGCCGAGTCCGCGTAGGCCACGGCCTGCTCGAGGTCCAGCCCATGGGTCCGGGCGTAGTCGGCCATGATCAGGGCCCGGGCCTCACCGGTGGGCGGGGCGTCGATGAGCTCCCCGGTGAACCGGCCGGCCCTCTGTCCCAGACGGGCGCACACCACCTCATCGAAGAGCGGTCGGAGCGGCTCGATCACCACGTCCAGGGCGCCGGTGATGAGCAGCGTCTTGTGACCGAGAGCCCGGTGCTCGCGCACCCGCCGGATGCCGGCGGGGAACGACTTGGTGAGCACCAGGTTGCTGAAGAGCTCCCAGCTGTCGCGCTCCAGGCGTCCGACCGGGGCGCCCTCGTAGCGGCGGTAGAAGTACCGGAGGAAGTCGCTGCGGTCGGTTCGATCGAGCGCCAGCAGCCGGGGGGCCTCCTTCAACGTGCGCAGCACGAAGCCGACCCTCTCCCGGTCCTCCTGACGACGGGTGGCCAGCCACGAGTAGGAGTCGACCACGTTGGAGGCGATCAGGGTGTTCTCCAGATCGAACACCGCCAGGTGCCGATCCGGCGACAGCACGGCCCGTCGGCCCCGCTCCTCCCGGGTCAGCCCGGTCGCCCCGCCCCGCCGCTTGGTCTCGCCGCCGGGGTTGGCCAGGCGGACCCGGGCGTGGGACACCACCGAGGGCAGATACACGTTCTGGCAGAAGTCGGGCCAGTTGATGACGGCGGGGTCCAGGTTGAACTCCGCCCGGTCCCGGGCAGGCATCGACTGGTGCAGCTCCAGCAGCCGGTCCACGGAGAAGATGGCCTCGGTCTCGGTGTAGGCGCCGTAAAGCTCGACGTAGGACAGGGCCCGCTCCACCTCGTCCCGGCGCTCCTCCAGCCGGGCGCTGAGGTCGGCCTGGCGGCCCCGCAGCGGCAGGGACTGCAGCCCCCGCTCGGCCACATCGAGCGCCTGCGAGGCCCTGCTGAGCTGCTTCTGCACCCGGCGCCGGCCGGGGAAGGACCACTCCGGGACGGTGATGGGCTGGTCCCGGCTGTCGGCCAGCGGGTGCTGCATGAACCAGTCCCGGACCAGCTCGACCAGCTGCCGGTAGCGCAGCGGGTTGCGGGCTCCCGAGGCGGAGTGGAACACGTCCGGCTCCTCCAGCGGGCCGCGGGCGGCCACGGCCAGGATGGAAGCCACCACCAGGTCCACCGGGATCACGTCGATGACCCCCTCCGGCACGCCGGGGAACTCCTTGAGCAGGCCCTTGGCGTAGGAGATGATCACCGGGTCGGCCATGCGGAAGCCCCGGATCCAGCCCGGCACCGGTTCGGCCATGGCCGATTCGATGATCGACGGCCGGACGATGGTCAGCGGCAGGTCCCGGCGGGTCTCGAGCAGGGCCCGCTCGCCGAGAGCCTTGGTGTAGGCGTAGGCGTCCGGCCATCCCAGCCCCTGGGCCCGGGACTTGCCGATCTCCACCATCCGGTCGTTGACCCATTCCTGGCGGAACTTCTCCGCCCGAGCCGACAGCAGCGGGGTGCCGGCGGCGCCCAGCTCCCGCCGGGCCTCGCGCTGGAAGCGGGCCAGCATCTTGGGGTCGCGGCTCTCGGCGTCGGCGTCGGCCCGGGCCCGGCGGGCCGCCGCCACCTCGGGCCGCCAGTCCACCTCGGTCGACCAGGGGGTGTCGGGGAGGGGGGCCTCGGGCGCCCGGCCCCGGCGGCTGCCGGCCACGTAGGCGGTGGAGACGGCTATCAGATGCGGCCCGGGCGCCCCGGCCGCCCCCGACAGATGGAGGAGGGTCTCGGCCACCCGGCTGGGCCCGAGCAGGTTGATCTCCACCGCCGAGTCCAGCGGCGAATCGAAGCTGACCGTGGCGGCCGAGTGGATCACCACTTCGCAAGACGCCAGCACGGCCCGGCCGGCCTCGTCGAGGCCCAACCCGTCCACGCCCACGTCACCGGCCATGACCTGGACCCGGCGCTCCACCATGGCGTCGAAGTCATCGCCCAACTCCCGCCGGAGCCGGTCGAAGCAGTTGTTGCGCAGGATCTCCCGGCGGACCCGGTCGGCCGGGCCGCGCCGGCCGGGGCGGACCAGCAGGGCCACCTCGCAGTCCGGCACCGACCTCAGCAACCGCTCGATCAGGGCGGTACCGAGAAAGCCGGTCCCGCCGGTGATGGCGATCCGTTTACCGGCGAGGGCCTCCCGCAGCATCAACCCTGTCTACCATATGGTAAGTGAGGGCGGAGAGGAACAGCGTGGCGGATCCGGCCGATTCAGGGGGGACCAGGAGGGCCGACGACCGCAGCACCCGGGACCGGGTGGTGGACGCCGCGCTCAAAGCGTTCGGGCAGCGGGGCTACGACGTCACGTCCCTCGACGCCCTGGCCGGTGAGCTCGGGGTGCGGAAGCAGACGATCCTGTACTACTTCCCGTCCAAGGAGGCCCTGCTCGAAGCGGCGGTCGACCAGGCTGCGCTCGAGCTCACCGGGGCCCTGTCCCTGGCCTCGCCGGGGCCCGGGCCGGCGTGGGACCGGGTCCGGGCGGTGGTGCGGGCGGTGTTCCGCCTGGCCGCCCGGCGCCCCGAGCTGCTCGGTCTGGTCCGCGAGGTGAGTCGGCTGGGCCCGCCGGCCGCGACCCGCTTCGCGCTCATGCTGGGGCCGCTCATAGACGGGGCCACCGCCTTCCTCGAGCAGGCCATGACCGCGGGGGAGCTGCGCCGCCAGGACTCCCGCCTGCTCCTGCTCATGGCCTACTCCAGCGTGGTCGGGGTGGCCACCGAGGTGGAGGTGATGCGGGCTCTCGGGGTGGAGCCCACGGCCCGGTCCACGGTGCGCCAGCGCAGCGCCCTGCTGGGCTTCCTCCGCTCCGCCCTGCTGCCGGCGGGGGCCGGCGCCGGCGGATCGCTCTGAGCGGCGGCCCGGCCGGCCGTCGTTTCAGGACTTCCGCTTGGACTTGGGTGGGGTGTAGCGGGCGCTGGGGCGGGGCCCGTTGGCCGGCTCGGCCTGCTTCTTGCCCCGCCGGCCCCGGCCGGCGCCCGCCGGGGTGGTCCCGGCCCCCTTGCCCCCGGTCCGGCCACCGGCCGGGGAGGCCCCGGATCCCCGCGCTGCGGCGCCGCGGGCTGCGCCCCGGGCCAGTTTGGGGGTGTCGCGCCGCTGGCGCTGGGTGATGATGAGCCCGTAGGCCATGGGGACCACCAGGGCGAAGATGTGGGCGATGGACATGCTGTTCGGCACCCTCGGCAGGGTGACGAAGAAGGCCGCCACGATGGCCCCGAACCCGGCCGCCATCCGGTTCTTCAGGCGGATCACCGCCATGAAGGCGATGGAGGCCGCCACCCCCACCGCCGCCAGCGTGGTCTGGGGATGGGCCGGGGCGCCCGGTCCGTGGGTGACGGTGAGGTTGAGCACCCCTACCACCAGAAGCTCCAGGCCGACCACGTAGCCGTACAGGCCCTCCGACCCGCGCATGGTCGAAGGCTTCAGGCCCGGATCGGCAGGGGAGGGCTCAACCGGTGCCCGGCCCGCCTCCAGCCGGTCGCGCCGGCGGCCGAACCGGCCGGTCGCGGGCTCCGTCGGGCCGGCTGCTGCGGGGCCGGTCGCCGAGCCTCCCCGGGACCACAGCGCGCCGAACCGCGACGTGGGAGCCCCGGTGTCGGCGGCGCCGGCGGCGTCGCCGTTCGATACGTCGAGAGCCGGGCCGGCGGACGAGCGGCGGGGTATCACGCCCATGGCTGTACTAGGAGTCCCCGCCGGGACGGTCCTGACCGTCGCGGCGGGACTCGTTGAGCAGCCACGGTCGGATGCTCACCACGCTCTGGCGGGGCCGGCCGTACTCGAACTCGGCTTCGACGGGGAGATCGTCGGGCGGGTCTCCGGAGGTCTGGACCACGATGGACGGTTCGTCCCGGTGGGTCTCGAGCACCTCCTGCAGTCCCAGGGCGAAGCCGGTGAGGATGGCCCCGGCCGCGCTGCGCCGGCGCCAGGCCTCCACCTTCGGCGGCAGGGCCGTGCCGGTCTCGCCGCCCCCGGCCTCCGGGTCGCCGCCGGATCCCGCCACCCCAGCCGGCGAGCCACCGGCACCCGGGCCGGCCTCGGCGGCTCCGACATCGGCGGCACCGGCCGAACCGGCTGCGTCGCCGTCGCCCCTGTTTGGCTCATCCGTTTCCACCACTCCAGGCTACCGCCGCCCGACCGGCTGCGAGAGGCCCGCCGGACCCGGCGCGCCGACCGGCGGGGCCGCGGCCCGGGCGTGTGGCGCCCGGGCCGCGGCCGTCCCCTACCGGAACGGGAGCGGCTAGGCCTGGGGCAGGGGGGCCGGCAGCAGCGTGGAACCGGTGAGGTACCGGTCCACGTGCATGGCGGCCGAGCGACCCTCGGCGATGGCCCACACGATGAGGCTCTGCCCGCGACCGGCGTCGCCGCAGACGTACACCCCCGGGCGGGAGGTGGCGTAGTCACCGGAACGGGCGATGTTGCCCCGGGGGGTCATGTCCAGGCCGAGGGCGGACGCCAGCTCCGGCTCGGGGCCGCTGAAGCCCAGCGCCAGAAGCACCAGGTCGCACTCCAGGGTGAATTCCGACCCGGCGACCGGCTCGAAGCTGGGCCGGCCGTCCACCACCTTCATCTCGACTTCGCACGCCCGCAGGCCGGCCACATGGCCCGAGCCGTCGTCGACGAACTCGACGGTGTTGACCGAGAACACCCGCTCGCCTCCCTCCTCGTGGGCCGACGACGTGCGGAACATCAGCGGCCAGGTCGGCCACGGGGTGGAGGCGTCGCGGACCTCGGGGGGGCGGGGCATGATCTCGAACTGGTGGACGGAGCGGGCCCCGTGACGGTGCACGGTCCCCAGGCAGTCGGCCCCGGTGTCACCGCCGCCGATGATCACCACCCGCTTGCCCCTGGCGTTGATCGGGCAGGCTGACACCGGGTCCTCGGCGGTCACCGCCCGGTTGGCCATCGGGAGGATCTCCATGGCCTGGTGGATGCCCTTCAAGGAGCGGCCCGGGATGGGCAGATCCCGGGCGACGGTGGCGCCGGTGGCCACCACCACTGCGTCGTGGGCGCCAACCAACTCCGCCCCCGACAGGCTGCCCGGCCCGGTCCGGGCCCCGATGGACACCCCGGAGACGAACGAGGTCCCCTCCGCCTCCATCTGGGCCAGGCGACGGTCCAGGTGGCGCTTTTCCATCTTGAACTCGGGGATGCCGTAGCGCAGCAGGCCACCCGGCTTGTCGTCGCGCTCGTAGACGGTCACCGAGTGGCCGGCCCGGGTCAGCTGCTGGGCCGCGGCCAGCCCGGCCGGGCCGGAGCCGACGACCGCCACCCGCTTGCCGGTCTGGCGGTCGGGCAGGACCGGCTTGACCCAGCCCTCGGCCCACGCCCGGTCGATGATGCTCACCTCGACCTGCTTGATGGTGACCGGGTCGGAGTTGATCCCGAGCACGCACGCCGCCTCGCACGGCGCCGGGCAGAGCCGGCCGGTGAACTCGGGGAAGTTGTTGGTGGCGTGCAGCCGCTCTATGGCCTGGCGCCACTCGTCTTTGTAGACGAGATCGTTCCAGTCCGGAATCAGGTTGCCGAGCGGGCAGCCGTCGTTGCAGAACGGGATGCCGCAGTCCATGCACCGGCTGGCCTGCACCTGCAGGCGTCCGGCCTGGAACGGCTCGTACACCTCTTTCCAGTCCCGCAGCCGCACCGGCACCGGCCGGCGGCCGGGCAGCTCGCGGGGGAACTCCATGAAACCGGTGGGCTTACCCACGGGATGCCGCCATGATCGCTTCCTCCACCGGCCGCCCGGACTCCTCGGCCTGGCGCACCGCTTCGAGCACCCGCTTGTAGTCGCGGGGCATCACCTTCACGAACTGTGGCGCCGAGCGGGGCCACCCGGCCAGGAGCCGGGCGGCCACCGCCGAGCCGGTCTCCTCGCCGTGCCGGCGCAGCACCTCGCCCAACAAGGAGACGTCCTCGTCGGAGCAGTCCTCGAGATCGACCATCTCCCCGTTGAGGTTGGCCCCGAACGCCCCGTGCGGATCCCACACGTAGGCCACTCCGCCGGACATCCCGGCCCCGAAGTTGCGACCGGTAGGCCCGAGGACCACGACGCGCCCTCCGGTCATGTACTCGCAGCCGTGGTCGCCCACGCCCTCCACCACGGCCAGGGCACCCGAGTTGCGGACGCAGAAGCGCTCGCCGACCACCCCCCGGATGTAGGCCTCCCCGCTGGTCGCGCCGTAGAGGATGACGTTGCCGGCGATGATCTGCTCCTCGGCGACGAACGACTCCGGAGCCTCAGCCGACGGCCTCACCACCAGGCGCCCCCCGGACAGACCCTTGCCCAGGTAGTCGTTGGCATCGCCTTCCAGGCGCAGCGTCACCCCCCGGGGGACGAACGCCCCGAAGCTCTGCCCGGCCGAGCCGGTGAAGGAGATCTCGATGGTGCCGTCGGGCAGACCGGCCCCGCCGAAGCGGCGCGAGATCTCCGCCCCGAGGAGGGTGCCGACCGTCCGGTTCACGTTGCGCACCTCGTAGGAGAGGCGCACCGGCCGGGCGTCCTCGAGCGCCGGCTGGCAGTCGGCGATCAGCTGCCGGTCCAGGGCCCGGTCCAGACCGTGGTCCTGGGTCGACACGCAGCGCCGGGGGGCGTCCCCGGGAACCTCGGGCAGGGCCAGGATGGGGGAGAGGTCCAGCCCCCTGGCCTTCCAGTGCTCGACCGCCGGGGCGGTGTCGAGCAGCTCGGGATGGCCGATCACCTCGTCGAGCGAGCGGTACCCGAGCGACGCCAGCAGCTCCCTGACCTCCTCGGCGATGTACTCGAAGAAGGTCACCACGAACTCCGGCCGCCCGGTGAAGCGCTTGCGCAGCTCCGGGTTCTGGGTGGCGATGCCGACCGGGCAGGTGTCGAGGTGGCACACGCGCATCATCACGCAGCCGCTGACCACCAGCGGGGCGGTGGCGAACCCGTACTCCTCGGCCCCGAGCAGGGCGGCGATCAGCACGTCGCGGCCGGTCTTCATCTGCCCGTCGACCTGGACCACGATGCGGCCCCGAAGCCGGTTGAGCATCAGGGTCTGCTGCGTCTCGGCCAGCCCCAGCTCCCACGGGGCCCCGGCGTGCTTGAGGGAAGTGAGCGGAGAGGCCCCGGTGCCACCGTCGTGACCGGAGATGAGCACCACGTCGGCGTGGGCCTTGCTGACCCCGGCGGCCACGGTGCCGACACCGACCTCGGCCACCAGCTTCACGTGGACCCGGGCCGTGTCGTTGGCGTTCTTCAGGTCGTAGATGAGCTGGGCCAGATCCTCGATGGAGTAGATGTCGTGGTGCGGCGGCGGGGAGATCAGCCCCACCCCAGGGGTGGAGTACCGGGTCCGGGCGATCCAGGGATACACCTTGTGGCCGGGGAGCTGGCCGCCCTCGCCGGGCTTGGCCCCCTGGGCCATCTTGATCTGGATGTCGTCGGCGTTGACCAGATACTCGCTGGTCACGCCGAAGCGGCCGGAGGCCACCTGCTTGATGGCACTGCGGCGCAGGTCGCCGTTCGGGTCGGGGGTGAAGCGGTCGGGGTCCTCGCCGCCCTCACCGGTGTTGGAACGGGCGCCCAGGCGGTTCATGGCGATGGCCAGCGTCTCGTGGGCCTCGGCCGAGATGGAGCCGTACGACATGGCCCCGGTGCTGAACCGCTTGACGATCTCCGATACCGGCTCCACCTCGTCGATCGGCACCGGCTGGCGGCCCAGCTCGGATGCCGGACGCAGCCGGAACAGGCCCCGGAGGGTGGCCAGCCGGGCCGCCTGCGAGTCCACCGCGGAGGTGTACTGCTTGAACAGGTCGTAGCGCTGCGTCCGGGTGGAGTGCTGCAGCTTGTGGACGGTGGTCGGGTTGAACAGGTGGTACTCGCCCTCCCGCCGCCACTGGTACTCGCCGCCGACCTCGA
>JAKAXN010000170.1 GCA_021816565.1 Actinomycetes bacterium | reverse complement strand
CGATCTCCCGTAGAAGCGGCTCTTGCGCTCCCGGCGGGCCGGATTCTGGCGGATCCGGATGGCGGTGAAGGTGGCGATGGCCGCCAGCACCGCCACCGAGAAGAAGTCCTCGATGAAGCCCAGGCCCGGCCAGGTGGTGATGGCGAAGGTCGGCGAGAACAGGTCGCCGTAGGCCTCGATGATGGTGAGGATCAAGACGATGAATCCCCAGAAGGTGAAGAAGTGGGCCAGGCCCGGCCCGGGGCGCTTCAGCAGCTTGCGCTGGCCGAACACGTCCATGATCTCGGCCTTCACCTGGGCCGCGATGTCCTTCATGCGGTCGGCGGCCGGCTGACCGGTGGCCACCAGGCGGTACAGGAACAGGGCGCGTTGCGCCACGAATCCCAGCCCGATGACCGACAAGGCCAGGCCTATAGCAATGCGTACGTCCACAGTCACAGTGGGGTTCCTCCAAGCGCCGTAACGGGGCGGCGAAACCCTACTCGCGATCAGGAAATTGTGACCATACGGCGCGCGCTGGGCGGCCGGCGGAGGCTAGTGCGACAGGGCTCTGGTGTCGGCGTCGCGCAGGCGGGCGGCCATGTTGACCAGCAGCTTGTGCGACACCGCCGGGACCTGGTCGAGCACCGCCATGAACTCCCGCTGGCCGATGACCAGCAGCTCGCAGTGCCCGTCGGCCACGATCGTGGCGGAGCGGGGTCCCCGGTCGAGCAGGGCCATCTCCCCGAAGTAGTCACCGACGGCCAGGCTGGCGATCTTGCGGCCGCCGCGCCGGACCGAGACCGACCCGTTGAGGATCAGGTAGAACTCGTGACCGATCTGGCCCTCCTGCACGATCTCCGTGCCCTCCGGCACGGTGATGACGTCGGAGGCCTTGGCCACCAGGCCGAGCTCCTTCTTGTTGAGTGAGGAGAACATCTTCACCTGCGACAGGTGGTCGAGCTTCCGGTCGGCGGCCATGGGCGAAGGATACCTAGTTACTGGCAGTTGGTGACGCCTTTCTGGTAGAAGCGGCCCGCTCAGTGGGCCGCCCCGGTCCCGCCCCCCTCCAGGCCGCCGCCCTCCGGGCAGTTAACAGAGCGGCAACACTGCGGTCAAGGTTGGGAAACAAGGCTTCTTTACCCTCCATCGGGTCCTGCCGGCAGCGTCGCCGGCGGTGACAGCACCGCCGACAGAAGCTGATCACCAGCGCCGAGCCGCCAGGGGCGGCCGGTCCGACAGACACCCAGGAGGGGTCCTTGTCCTTGTTAATGACCACGCTGACGCACGCCGCCAGCTGCGGGCAGAACGCTGCGGTCGGGAACCCGACCGCGTGTTCCGACCTGTCCTGGCTCTCCCCCGGGGACACGGCCTGGCAGTTGACCGCCGCGACGTTCGTGGGCCTCATGTCCATCCCGGCCCTGGCCCTGCTCTATGCCGGCCTGGTCCCGAAGAAGTGGGTCGTCAACACCATGATGATGGCCTTCACCGGCTTCTCCGGGGTCCTGGTCGTGTGGGTCCTCTGGGGCTACAAGATGGGCTTCGGCTCCCCGATCGGCGGCGGCACCGCCAACACCTGGAACTACCACTACACCGGCAACTTCTTCGCCAACTTCTTCAACAACTTCGTCGGCCACCCCGAGACGGCCCTGCGGGGCAGCTCCCAGATCACCCAGGCCACCCTCACGGCCAACGGGGGAGCGACGGTCCCGCTGCGGTTCTCGACGACCGCGCTGTTCTACTTCCAGGCGGTCTTCGCCGCCATAACCCCGCTGCTGTTCCTCGGCAGCGTGCTCGGCCGCATCAAGTTCAAGGTGTGGCTGGTGTTCGTGCCGCTGTGGTGCACCTTCGTCTACACGGTCAACGCCATGCTGGTCTGGGGTGGCGGCTACTGGGGCCATGAGGGCGCCCTCGACTACTCCGGCGGCTACGTCATCCACCTGGCCGCCGGCACCAGCGGGTTCGTGGCGGCCTGGCTGATCGGCCCCCGCCTGGCCCGGGACCGGGCCAAGTTCGTGCCCCACAACCTGCCCTTCGTCTCGCTCGGGGCCGGCATCCTGTGGCTGGGCTGGAACGGGTTCAACGGCGGCGACCCGTACTTCGCCTCCGCCGACGCCGCCACCGCCGTGGTCAACACCAACCTGGCCGCCGCCGCCGCCCTGCTCACCTGGATGGTGTGGGACATGTTCCTGGGCAAGGCCAAGAAGCCCACCTTCCTCGGGGCGGTCAACGGCATCATCGTCGGCCTGGTGGCCATCACCCCGGCCGCCGGCTACGTCAACGGGACCGGCGCCCTGCTGATCGGCCTCATCGCCTCCACCATCGTGTGGTTCGCCTGGACCTACATCCAGCCGCTCACCATGAAGAAGGTCGACGACGCCATGGGCGTGGTCTTCACCCACGGCCTGGCCGGCCTGACCGGCGGCATCCTGGTCGGCATCTTCGCCGACCCGAGCGTGATCATCTACGCCAGCTCCGGCACGTCCAAGACCGGCCTCACCCCGGTGTCGTTCGCCGGTGCGCTCTACGGCAACCCCAAGCAGGTGTGGATCCAGTTCCTGGCCGCCTTGACCATCATCGTCTACGACGCCATCGTCACCGCCATCATCCTCCTGGTCCTCAAGGTCGTGTTCAGGGGCCTGCGCATGAGCGACGAGGAGCTGGAGATCGGCGACCTGGCGGTCCACGACGAGGAGGCCTACCCGGCCGACGAGGGCTACACCCGGGTGGGCGAGCTGACCGGCGTGGGCGCCTCCGGCTCCGGCCCGGCTTCCGGCAGCGCCTTCCAGCAGGCCGGACTCTCCGGCCCCCCCACCAACCCCAACCGACCCGACATGGCAGGTGATGCCCGATGATGCTGGTGACCGCAGTCATCAAGCCGTTCCGTCTCGACGCCGTCAAGGAGGAGCTCGAAGCGGCGGGGGCCAAGGGCCTCACCGTCAGCGAGGCCCAGGGCTTCGGCCGCCAGAAGGGCCACACCGAGGTGTACCGGGGAGCCGAGTACCAGGTGGCCTTCACCCCGAAGATCAGGGTCGAGGTCCTCTGCGACGAGGCCGCCGTGATGGGCATCATCGACGCCATCACCAAGGCGGCCCGCACCGACAAGATCGGTGACGGCAAGATCTGGGTCAGCCCGGTCGACACCGTCGTTCGGATCCGCACCGGGGAAACCGGTCCCGATGCGATCTAACCTGGCGGCTGTGGCCGCTGACCGCTACCAGGTGAACGAGTCCAGGTCCGTCCGCTCGGTGTGGGTGTGGCGGGGGTTCCTGCTCATGTCCCTCGTGGCGGTGGGCATCGCCATCCTCCTGGCCGGCAACGGCGCCACCACCTTCGCCATCATGTGGGGGGTGATCGCCGCCGGGTGGTTCGCCATCGCCATGTGGCTGTGGAGGATGCACTCCACCATGGAGGAGCAGGAGTTCCGCCGCCTCCAGGCCGAGGATCAGGGAAAAAGGGGCAGGCGGTAGCGCCGGGCCGCCGGTGCCGGACCGCTGAGGTCCGCGCCGGCGGCCCCGGGCCTGCTCAGCGGTCCGAGCCGCCCAGAGCGGCCAGGACCGAGTTGCGAAGCTGCGTCTGGAGGGCCGGGTCGGTGACCCGGCCCCCGGCGTTGCTGTGGACGTAGAACACGTCGATGGCCTCCGCCCCGAGGGTGGTGACCAGGGCGCAGGTGATGGTCACCCCCGCCGCGGACAGGGCCCGGGTCACCCGGTACAGGACCGGCCCCCGGTCGGGGGCCCGCACCTCGACGACGGTGGAGGTGGGCGAGGAGTCGTTGTCGAAGATGACCCGCACCTCCGGGGTCCGGGCGGAGGTGGAGGGGGCGAAGCGGGCGTAGCGGGCGTCGCGCTCGACGAGGAGCCGGTCCACGTCCAGCCCACCGGCGAGGGCGGACTGGAGGTCCTGCTTGACCCGGTCCCAGTCGGGCAGCTCGTCGAAGGCCGGGGCCACCTCGAAGCGCAGCAGGGCCATGGTGGTGTCCTCGTCGGAGATGGTGGTGGCCGACCGGACGTAGGCCCCCGAGAGGGTCAGCACCCCGGCCACGTGGGCCAGCAGGCCGGGCTGGTCGGGGGCGGCGACGAGCAGGCGGCCCTCCTCGGGGGAGACCACCTCGAGCACCCCCGACGACAGCAGGGCCCGTTCGGGGGGGGTCAGCTCGGCTCCCCGGTTGTCCGGAGGGGGCCGGCCCCGGAGGGTGGCCGCCACCTGGTCGACCAGGCGGGCCACCAGCCCGGCCTTCCACCGGCCCCACGCCGCCGGCCCGGTGGCCAGGCTGTCGGCCTCGGTCAGGGCCGCGAGCAGCTCCAGCGTGTCCTGGTCGCCCACCGCGGCGGCCACGTAGCGGGCGGTGGCCGGGTCGTCGAGGTCCCGGCGGGTGGCGGCGTCGGGCAGCAGGAGGTGCAGGCGGATCAGGTCGATCAGGGTCTCCACGTCGGGCGCCCGCAGGCCCATCCGGCATCCCAGGTGGGCGGCCACCGCCATGCCGATCATGGTGTGGTCGCCGCCGCGTCCCTTGCCGATGTCGTGCAGCAGGGTCCCGAGTAGCAGCAGGTCCGGGCGGTGCACCTCGCTCTGCATGGTCGAGGCCACGGCCACGGCCTCGAGCAGGTGGCGGTCGACGGTGAAGCGGTGGTAGGCGTTGCGCTGCGGCCGGTTGCGCACCGGTGACCACTCGGGCAGGTAGCGCATCCACACCCCCCGCTGGTCCAGCGACTCGATGGCGGCGATGGCCGGTCGGCCGGCGCCGAGCAGCCGTAGCAGCGCCTGGAGCACCCGCGGCGGCCACGCCCCCTCCGGGGCCAGGGTCCGGGCGGCCAGGCGGTCGAGGGCGTCGGGGGCCAGGGGCTTGTCCATCTCGGCCGAGGCGGCCGCCGCCCGCAGGGCCAGGGACGGGTCCACCGCCGGGTCGGCGCCGGCGGTCAGGGCGATCTCGTCGTCGCGCAGCATGATGCCCGGTTCGACGACCATCTCCTGGTGGCGGCGGCCCCGGGGCCCGGCCAGCCAGGCCCCCACCCGCCGCCAGCCGTCGTCGGACACCCAGGCGATGGCCCGGGCCGCGTCGGCCACCGCCGCCATCAAGGTGTCGGCGTCGTCCATGCCGAGCGCCGCCGCCACCAGGTCCTGGTCCTGGAGCAGCAGCAGGTTGGTGGACTGGCCGGTGGGCCTCTGCAGCTCCACCCGCACCGAGCTCAGCATCCGTTCCGCCCACGCCAGCCGGCGGTCCCCCAGGGTGTCGGCCAGCACCGGGGTCACCCCGGTCAGGGTGCGCAGCAGCTGCAGGTCCCGCAGCCCGCCCCGGGCCTCCTTGAGGTCCGGCTCCAGCAGGAACGCCAGGTCGCCGAAGCGCTCGTGGCGGGCCCTGGTTATCCCGTCCAGGTCGGCCAGCCACCGTGAGGTGCGCGACGACCACAGCTCGGTGGCCCGCTCCATGGCGGCGTCGGCCAGCGACCGGTCCCCGGCGATCAGGCGGGCGTCGAGCACCCCGAGGGCCACCTTGATGTCGGAGTCCATGGCGGTGCGCAGCTCCTTCACGGTGCGCACGCTGTGGTCCAGCCGCAGGCCGGTGTCCCAGATCGGGTACCAGATGCCGTCGGCCACCTCCTTGACCCGCTTCGAGCGCCCGTCGTGGATCAGCACCAGGTCCAGGTCGCTCCCGGGGGCCAGGGATCCCCGCCCGTATCCCCCGACGGCCATGAGGGCGAAGCCGCCCTTCCCTCCGGACGCCGCCCCGAACAGGCCGCTCAGCCACCCGTCGGCAGCCCGGGCGTAGGCCGCGCACCAGTCGAGTCCCTTGATGGACCGGTCCTCGAGCAGGCGGGCCCTGATGTCGCGCAGCCCGCCCGCCGGCGCCGCCGTGCTGGTACCGGGCCCGGTCATCGGGGCGCTAGCGGTCGCCCTGGCGGCGGACCGCCTCGGCGGCGGCGGCGATGGCCTCCGGATCGCCGAGCTGGCGCTTCGAGGTCACGGCCAGGTCGGCGTCGAGGTCGTAGACCATGGGTACCCCGGTGGGGATCTCGAGCCCGGTGATGTCGGCGTCGGAGATGCGCTCCAGGTGCTTGATCAGGGCCCGGAGGCTGTTGCCGTGGGCCGCGACCAGCACGGTGCGCCCGGCCAGCACGTCGGGGGCGATGGCGTCGTACCAGTAGGGCAGCATCCGCACCACCACGTCGGCCAGGCACTCGTTGGCCGGCACCACGTCGGCTGGCACGCCGCGGTAGCGGGGGTCGGAGCGGATGTCGAACTTGTGGCCGGGCTCCATGGCCGGAGGCGGTACGTCGTAGCTGCGCCGCCACTGCATGAACTGCTCGACCCCGTAGCGCTCCTTGGTCTCGGCCTTGTCCAGGCCGGTGAGGCCCCCGTAGTGGCGCTCGTTGAGCCGCCAGTGCTTGTGCACCGGCACCCAGAGCTGCCCCATCTCCTCGAGCGCCAGGTTCAACGTGGCGATGGCCCGGGTCAGCACCGACGTGTGGGCCACATCCACCGTCAGGCCCTCCGATGCCATGAGCGTCCCGGCCGTCCGGGCCTCCGTCTGCCCCTGATCCGACAGGGGCACGTCCCACCAACCGGTGAAGCGGTTCTCGAGGTTCCACTGGCTCTGGCCGTGCCGTACGAGGACGAGCGTTCCCACACCCGCAGGGTACTCTTTGCCCCGGTTGCGTCCCATCGCAGAGATTTCTTTAGTCATAGGGACTCAACTTCGCTACACTGACCTCTCGAAAGTTCTCTAGCAACTACGGAGGCAAGCCATGCCCAAGGCCGTCGGTATCGACCTCGGCACCACCAACTCGGTCGTCAGCGTCCTGGAAGCTGGCGAGCCCATCGTCATCCCCAACGCCGAGGGGGCCCGCACCACCCCGTCGGTGGTGGGCTTCTCCAAGTCGGACGAGGTCCTCGTCGGTGAGGTGGCCAAGCGCCAGGCCATCACCAACCCGGACCGCACCATCCGCTCGGTCAAGCGCCACATGGGCGACAACTCCTGGAGCATCGACATCGATGCCAAGAAGTACAACTCCCAGGAGATCTCCGCCCGGATCCTGCAGAAGCTGAAGCGGGACGCCGAGAGCTACCTGGGCGACACCGTCACCCAGGCGGTGATCACGGTGCCGGCCTACTTCGACGACGCCCAGCGCACCGCCACCAAGGAGGCCGGCCAGATCGCCGGCCTGGAGGTCCTGCGGATCATCAACGAGCCCACCGCCGCGGCCCTGGCCTACGGCCTGGACAAGGAGGAGGAGCAGACCGTCCTGGTGTTCGACCTGGGCGGGGGCACCTTCGACGTGTCGGTGCTGGAGATCTCCGAGGGCATCTTCCAGGTGAAGTCCACCTCCGGTAACACCCACCTCGGCGGCGACGACTGGGACCAGCGGGTGATCGACTGGCTGGTCAAGACGTTCAAGGACACCGAGGGCGTCGACCTGGGCAACGACAAGATGGCCCTGCAGCGGCTCAAGGAGGCCGCTGAGAAAGCCAAGATCGAGTTGTCGTCGGTGCAGGAGACGACCATCAACCTGCCGTTCATCACCGCCACCGACACCGGTCCGAAGCACCTCGACGTCAAGCTGACCCGGGCCAAGTTCCAGGAGATGACCTCCGACCTGGTCGAGGCCTGCCGGGGACCGTTCGAACAGGCCATCAGCGACGCCGGGCTGACCAAGTCCCACATCAACCACGTGGTCATGGTCGGCGGTTCCACCCGTATGCCGGCCATCCAGGAGCTGGTGCAGACCATGACCGGCTCCGAGCCCCACAAGGGTGTCAACCCCGACGAGGTGGTGGCCGTGGGCGCCGCCGTCCAGGCCGGTGTCCTCAAGGGCGAGGTCAAGGACATCCTGCTTCTCGACGTCACCCCGCTGTCGCTCGGCATCGAGACCAAGGGCGGGGTCATGACCAAGCTGATCGAGCGCAACACCACCATCCCCACCAAGCGCTCGGAGGTGTTCACCACCGCCGAGGACGGCCAGCCCTCCGTCGAGATCCACGTGCTGCAGGGCGAGCGGGAGATGGCCATGTACAACAAGACGCTCGGCAAGTTCCAGCTCGTCGACCTGCCCCCGGCCCCCCGGGGCGTGCCGCAGATCGAGGTCACCTTCGACATCGACGCCAACGGCATCGTCCACGTGTCGGCCAAGGACCGGGCCACCGGTAAGGAGCAGTCGATGACCATCACCGGCCAGTCGTCGCTCAACCGGGACGACATCGACCGGATGGTCAAGGACGCCGAGGCCCACGCCGCCGAGGACAAGCGCCGCCGTGAGGAGGCCGAGATCCGCAACAACGCCGACAGCCTCGTCTACCAGACCGAGAAGATGCTGAAGGACCAGGCGTCCAGCTTCACCGGGGACCAGAAGTCCACCGTGGAGGCCGACCTGTCCTCCCTCAAGGAGGCCCTCGGCGGCAGCGACCTCGAGGCCATCAAGTCGGCCACCGAGAAGCTGGCGGTCGGGGTGCAGGAACTGGGCAAGCAGCTCTACGAGCAGGCCGCCGCAGCCGGTTCCTCGACCGGCGGGCCCGCTGACGGAGCGGCCGGTGGCGCCGCCGGCGGCGGCTCGGCCGACGACGAGGTCGTCGACGCCGAGATCGTCGACGAAGGCGGCCAGCAGTCATGAGCTCGGGTCGCTACGAGGGCGACCCCGGGCCCGACTCCGAGTTCGGCGACGAGCAGGTCGGGGTGGCGGAGGAGGTCTTCGCGGAGGAGGCAGGCGTGCCGGTAGCGGGGTCGAGCGAGGAGACGGGCCCCGACGGGTTCCCGGCCGGGCCCACCAGCCACAGCGAGGGTGACCCCGTCGCCACCGCCGTGGCCGTGGTCGCCCGCGAGCGCGACGACTACCGGGAGGCCCTGCAGCGCCTTCAGGCCGACTTCGAGAACTACAAGAAGCGGGTCACCAAGCAGCAGGAGGAGCTGCGGGAGCGGGCCGCCGAGTCGCTGGTGGAGAAGCTGCTGCCGGTGCTCGACACCGCCGACCTGGCCCTGGCCCACGGCGGCGGCGAGGACGTGAAGCAGATGGCCACCACCCTCTTCGCCGCGCTGGAGCGGGAGGGGCTGGAGCGCATCGACAATGCCGGCGAGCCGTTCGACCCCACCCACCACGACGCGGTGGCCCACGAGCCGGGCGACGTCCCCACCCAGGAGGTCGCCGAGGTCATGCGGGCCGGTTACCGCTGGCGGGGCCGGGTCCTGCGGGCGGCCATGGTGAAAGTGAGGGGCTAGCCCCGGTGCGAGCCCCCCGAGGGTCCCGGTCCGCGGCGCCGCCCCGGAACCGCCTGTACGAAGGAGAGGAGTGAGTGAATGGCACCCCAGCGTGAGTGGTTCG
>JAKAXN010000169.1 GCA_021816565.1 Actinomycetes bacterium | reverse complement strand
TGCTGGGCCAGTGGCTCCAAAGCCGACAGCAGGGCGCGCGGAGACGGAAAGGTGGACCTCATGAAAGTGCTGAAGCCCGTCGCCAGGGCCTCCTGGAGGATGTCGTGGCGGGAGTTGTCGGATGACGAGGCGCCCATCAGGTACTGCTGGCGCAGCAGGATGTCGGCCGCGTCGGTGTCGGTGAGCGGCTGCGGCAGGCCGCTGACCGCTACAGGCCCGGTGAAGCGGAGAATCGCCTGGAGCGCGTACGGATCGAGCATCAGCACCCCATCCAGGCCGACACCTCCCTGCATCTGGGGGTACAGCTGCGCGATCACCTGCTCGACGGTCGGGAAGTCGGGCGAGTAGGTGAGGTCCTGGAAGTGACCCTGGGGATCGAAGGCGCTGTAGCGGTAGAGGTACTGCACCGGGCCCCGGATGGATGCAACCCTCCCGGGCGGGGGTTGCAGTAGAGGGGCCCGGCCCTGTTGGGTCATGGTCAGCCGGCCCTGGTCCGCGCTCACCACCGCATAGGCGGCGATGAACCCCCCGAGTCCCCGGTCCTCAGCCGGGTTCGTGAAGGCCACCAGGTAGTGCTGGATCCGGGACCCGCCGAGCAGGACCGGGGCCTGGCGGAGCGCCGAGGCCGCCATGGCCGCCGTTCCGCTGTAGCGCTGCACCTCCCGGCCCAGCGCGTCCAGACGCTGCTGGATGGGGGCGACCAACCACGGGTTGCGCACCTCACCGACGACAGCTCCGGTCCGCTCCAGGGCTGTGACGACGTTCTGGACCGGGGCGGTGACGGCCCGGATGGCGGCCAGGTCGAACGTTCCCCCCGTCGCTTCGAAGCGGCGCCCCTGCAGGGATCGGGCGGCCGCCGCAGCCGAGACCGTCAAGTCGTGGCCGGCCCGGCTGACCTCGGCCACGGCCCGCTGCTGCTGGGCCACCACAGGGATCACGCGGCCGGCCAGGGCCCACCATGCGGACATCCGCCTGTCGGCCCCGGCCAGGTCGGTCGACGCTGACGAAAGTTCCCTCACGGCCGCGGACATCCGGTCCGAACCCATGTCCCGGAGGGCGGACCTGGCGGCCGCCACCCCACCGTCGAGCTGGGCCCGGGCCTGCAGTAGCGAGATGGCCACCGCGGCCGTGACCGCCAGAGCCAGCACGGCCAGCGCGGATGAGATGCCCAACAGCCATCTGCGGGTGCGCCTCGGGAGCCTGGGCACGGCCGAGGCCACCACCACCACCGACACGGCACCGGCCACGAGCGACGGCAGTCCGAGAAACGCCTGCGCCGGCCAGCGGAGCATGGCCTGGGCCACGAGCGCGGCGGTCAGCGAACCGATCAGCGGTCGGCGGCGCTCGGGGATGGTGTGGAAGAAGGCGCAGAGCAGCCCCGCGCCCGCTGGCAGCCACATCCAACGCCTGCTCAGCGCCACGGCGGCGACTCCTGCCGCCAGCAGCGCCCCTCGGCCGGCTGCAGCACCCGCAGCAGTTACCAGCACGGCCAGCATCCCGGAGAGGAGCGGATCCACCGTGGAGGTGCCCGTGGGGTGGGAACCGGCGAGCGCGCCCGCCGCTCCCGACGCCACGGCCATCCCGACGACGGCGAGGCCCGTCCAGGTCGCAGCAGCTCCGGCCGTGAGGCCGACCGGTATCGGGGCCGCCCCGTCCGGCGCCGACCCGTCCGGCGCCGGCCGGACAGGGACCTCATGCGGCCCGGCCGCCGGCCCGGCCGGCGGTCCGATGAGCGTCACGTGCTGTGCCGGCCGGGCCGGTCAGCCCCGGCTGCGCCGTTTGCGGCCCACCAGCACGAAGACCCCACCCAACCCGATGGCCCCGGCCCCAGCTGCCACGGTGGTCACCACGTCGGCCCCGGTGAAGGCCAGGCCCGAGGAGGCCGCCGTGACCGGGGCCGCGGCGCCGGCCACGGGGACCACTGCGGCAGCAGCCGGCGCCGCGGCGGGCGTCACCGGTGCCGCGGTCGGTATCACCGAACTCGAGGCCGGAGCGGTGGAGGGCTGGACGGTGAGGCCGTCGGCCAGGACCGCGCCGCATCCGTTGACCGAGATGGTGTGCAGCCCAGGGGTCAGCGAGGTGGGGGCGATGAGGGTGGCGCTCGAGGTGCCGGTTGTCGGCACCGTGATGGTCCCGAGCGGCACGGATGAGCCGCCCACCATGACCGCAGCTGTCGTGGCGACCGGCAACGAGCCCGGTCCGACGGTGACCGTCACCTGGAACGACTGGCCCGGGTAGAGCGATGTCGGGCTGACGCTCATCACGCACTGGGCCTGCGGCCCGTAGGTGTCGGCGGCCGCCGGCGACGCCGGTAGGGCCAGAGCCAGCCCTCCGAGGCCCGACACCACCAGGGCCAGTCCCGGAACGGACCGCCCGACCCAGCGGCCGGGACCGGCACCCCGCATGCTCCTGCCGGCCGGTTCCGCAGGGCGCCGGGAAGCCGCTTCGGCACCTCGATCCCGGGGTGAAATCATCGGTTACGTCCCTTCCGCTCTCCAGCGCGTAGCCGGACCAACAGGATGAGGACGCGGGACCGGATCTGATACGCGCCGCCGCGAGGGTTCGGACTCCCGTCAGGCCCCGACCGTCGACTCGGAGGCGGCCGGGTCGGGGTGCAGCAGCGGCAGCCGCCCGTTGCCCGGCCGGCGGTGCCGGGACCGGCCGACCGGCCGGCCCGCTACCGCCCCGGTGGAGGAGAGCCATCCCTGGTGACGGAACAGCAGGAACAACCCGGCTGCTATGCCGACCGGCACGGCGACACCCAGGCCGATGAACGCCCCGATGGAGTCGATGCGGGCGGTCATCCAGCCGAAGTTCTGGCCGAAGAAACCGGTCAGGAACGTCAGGGGGAGGAAGACCGTGGCGATGAGCGTGAGCTGCTTCATCACCACGTTGAGCCGGTTGGACACCGTGGACAGGTGAGTGTCGAGGGCCCCGCTGAGCAGGTCCCGGTAGCTGTCCACCAGATCGCTGATGCGGATCAGGTGGTCATAGAGATCCCGGAAGTAACGTTCGGCCTCGCGGGTCATGCCGGGGAGCAGGTCGTCGTTGGCGAGCACCGAGGCGAACATGTCCCTCTGCGGCGTGACCACCTTGCGGAGTCCGATCAGGGCGCGCTTCATGTCGAACAGCGTCCCGAGCTGCTCGTCGGTGGGCCGCACCAGGATCTGGTCCTCGAGCTCGTCGATGCGGTCGTCGAGGGCGGCAAGGGCCGGGAAGTAGCCGTCGACCAGGCTGTCGATCACCCGGTAGAGCAGCATTACGTGGTCGGTCCCGGGCATCCCCTTCTGGCTCATCCTTCCAGCCAGGGCGGCCAGGCCGGGATACGGCTCGTGGTGGATCGTCACCAGGTAGCTTTCCGTGTAGAAACAGTGCACTTCGATCAGGCGGCCGTCGGCACCGGCGCCGTAGACGACGAGCAGGGAGAACCTCTCGTAGGTGTCGATCTTCGGCCGCTGCCCGAAATGCTCGGCGTCCTCCACTGCCAGCGGGTGGAAGCCGAACGTGTCGCGCAGAAGGCTCACGTAACGCTCCGGGTCCGGGCACACCAGGTCCAGCCAGAAGCGGTCCGGCCCCGTCAGGAGCCGCTCGATGACGGACTCCTCCACCGGGTGCTGACGGCCGTCGGAGGTGATGAGGTGGCCTTCCATGACGGTCATTCTTCCCTTCCGTGCGGGAGATCCGGCCGGTGCCGGCCTCGGATAGCGGAGCGCCGAACCCCGGCGCCGTGAAAGCATCCTCATCCCCGGTTCACCGGCGAATCACGAAGATGGCGCATAGTTCCGCTCCAGGAAGACCAGGGGGCGGGCCGAGAAAATGCGCAGTGAGGACGCGGAGCCGGTGCAGCTGATCGTGGACATATCACGCTGTGACGGATGCGGTGCCTGCGCCTCGGTGTATCCCGAGCGGATCTCTCCCGGACCGTGGGGCTTCCCCCGTGTCGACCGCCGGGCCGTCGGCGACCGGGAGGCCGTGCGGCGGGCCGCCTGGGCCGTCTGGGCCTGCCGGCGCTCCGCACTCAGCCTTGCTGACACGCCGGTGGCAGCTGGGTCACAATAGATACATGCAGCGACGGAGCGAACCCGGCCGGCTCCCGTGGCGCAGCGCGCCCGTGGCCGTGACGGTCTCCGCCGTGGGAGCCATCGCGGTGGTGGCCATCGCCTACATCGGCGGGGCCGAGCCCACCGTGGCCGGTGGTATCAAGTTCAACTATTCCGGGGGACCCACCGTCGCCTCGGTGTCCGCCGACCGGACGCCGACCCCGAGCGGGGCGCAGCTGTCGGCGGTCGGCCCGGCCGGCCCCTACACCCAGCTGGCCGGTCCCCTGGTTCAGAGCCGGACCGCCACCGCGAGCCTCCCGGCTGCGGCGAGCGGGCCGGCGTCGTCGGCACCGGTCCCTCTAGGCGGTGGCCTGTCCGGCTACCAGCCACGGGCGGCCCTCGGACCCGGCGGGGCTCACGGCGGGTCGGCGGACCCCGCGGCCTCGGCCCAGCCCGGCACGACACCCTCGCTGACCGTCCCTCCTGATGTGCACAACGCGGTGTCGGTGCCGGTGCCGAAGGCCACCGCCCCGACCGTGACCGCCCCGCCCGCCACGGCAGACGTCCCCCCGGCCCCGCAGACATCCACCCTGGCCGCCGGTGAAGCCGGCGGCGGCGCGACCGGGACTGCGGTCGAGGGTCTCAGCGCCGGGCACCAGGTGGGCTCCCAGGTCCGCTCGGACGGCTCCGCCGTGGCCGAAGGCACCCCGACCGCGACGACGTTGCCCAACCCGGGGACCGGCACCGGGATCTCGCCCAGCTTCGTCGCCCCCGACTATCCGGTGGTGGTAGCCGACTCCACCAGCCACGGACACCGAAAGAGCGGATCAAGCCATTCGAAGAGCCGGTGACCGGCTCGATGATCTCTACCCGCTCGGGTCGCTCGGCCCGGGAACGGGCCACCACCCGGCTCCGCCGCACCGGGGGCGCGACCGGCGACGCGGCCGCCGACGGGACCCTCCCCCCGGCGACGACCAGCGCCGAGGAGGGCCTCTCCGGGGACCACCCGTCGGCGTTGAGCCGGATCTCACGGCGGGCGGGTACCGCCGGGCGGCTGGCCTCCCTGCACGCCATCGTCCTGGCTGCCGTCATCACCGGTTCCGTCCTGGCTCTCCTCCACACGACGACGGTGGGCATACAGACGGTGGCCATACAGCAGCTCGACGCGGAGTTGCAGTCCTACCAGCAGGCTCTCGCCGCCGACCACACGGGGGCCGACCTGCGCACCGTGTCGACGGGCTACCTCCGCTCCCATGCCGTCGCTGACGGCAACCTGCTCGAGATCAGCCAGCCGTTCGCCTGGGCGGTGGCCAATGCCGGGGGGTCGGCGCTGGCCCACTCCCCCGCCGTCGCCGCCCTGTCGGAGCGCATACCGAACCGCACCGAGCTGGTCTCCAGACACGTGGCCGGCCGGGACGTCGAGTTGCTGGCCTCGCCGATCACCCAGTCGGGCCGACCCGTCGGGGTGTTCATAGCCACCGTCGACCTGAGCGGCCTGCGCCCGGCGCGCGACGCGGCCTTCCGGCTGGCTCTGGCCGAAGGGGCAGTGGCGCTGGTGGCCGGGGTGGCCAGCGCCTACCTGCTCCTGCGCCGGCTGCTGCGCCGCATCGGGGGGATCACCAAGACCGCCGAGACGATCGGCCGGGGACGGCTGGCCGAGCGTCTCGGAGATCAGGGCACCGGGGACGAGGTCGGCGAGCTGGCCCGCAGCTTCGACTCGATGCTGGACCGGATCCAGGACGCGGTCCAGGCCCAGCAGGCCCTGCTCTCGGACGTGTCCCACCAGCTGCGCACCCCGCTGACCGTCGCCCGCGGCCATCTGGAGATCCTGCAGCGCAGCGGGGCGACCGACCCGGAAGGGGTCCGTGACACCCTCGGCGTGGCCATCGGGGAGCTGGACCGCATGGGTCAGCTCGTGGAACGCCTACTGGTCCTGGGCCGGGCCAGGGAGCCGGTCCGCCCCGATCTCCACGACGTCGACCTGCGGTCGTTCCTGGCCGACTTCGAGGCGTCGTGCCGGGTGCTGGCCGACCGCAACTGGGTCCTGGGGCCGATCCCCGATGCGGTCGTGCGATTCGACGAGACCGAGGTCCGCGGCGCCCTGCTCAACCTGGTCGACAACGCCGTCAAGGTCACCTCCCGGGGTGACACCATCGCGGTCGTGGCACGCGTCGAGGGCCCCGTACTCACGATCTCGGTGGATGATGCCGGGCCGGGCATCGCCGAAGCGGACCGGCGAAGTGTCTTGAACCGATTCTGGCGGCCCGGTCACGACCGGACCACCGGCACCGGTCTGGGGCTGGCCATCGTCAGCGCGGTGTGCCAGGCCCACGGCGGCCGGGTGGAGATCTCCGATTCCGAGCTTGGAGGAGCCTCGATCACAATGGTGCTGAAGGACCTCGACGGGCGGTTGCGTTGAGAGTGCTCCTGGTAGAGGACGATCCCGGAATCTCCTCGTTCCTGAGCAAGGGGTTGGCGGCCGAGGGCTACCAGACGGTCGTGGCCCCGGATGCGGCGTCGGGCATGGCGGAGCTGGGAGCCGAGGACCCGGACTTCGACATAGTGCTTCTCGACCTGGGCCTCCCGGACGGCCCCGGCGAGGACGTGCTCACCGGTATCCGCCGGCGGAACCCCACGCTGCCGGTCATCATCCTCACCGCCCGGGGCCGCATAGAAGACAAGGTCCAGGGCCTCGACATGGGAGCCAACGACTACGTAACGAAGCCGTTCTCCTTCGAGGAGCTGCTGGCCCGGATCCGCACGGCGGTGCGCACCACCTCCCAGCCCGCCGGCCACGAGCTGGTGGTCAGGGATCTGCGTCTCGACGTGCTCACCAAGGTCGCCTGGCGGGCCGGGAGGCGCATCGACCTGGCCCCGCGGGAATGGGCCCTCCTGGAGCTGTTCATGCGCAACCCCACCCAGGTCCTCAGCCGCGCCCGGATCCTGTCCCACGTATGGGATTACTCCTTCGACCCGGGCAGCAACGTGGTCGACGTCTACGTCGGCTACCTCAGGCGCAAGATCAACTACCCCGGACTCGAACCGATGATCCTTACCGTCCGCGGCGCGGGCTACCGGCTGACCAACCCCTGACACCCAGGGGTCACCGAAAGTTCACCCCCGCTACAGCAGCGGCTACCAGGAGATCGGACGAAGGGCGTCCAACTTCTTACGGGATGCCATCCCGCCGCGAACACGCCATCTTGAGCCGCCGCCGCTTCCTGGCCGGGATCGGGTCAGCCGGAGCGGCCACCCTTTTGTCCTCGTGGATGCCAGCCGTCATCGACCGGGCCTACGCAGCCAGCGGCAACGCCGGCCCGGGCAGCCTGTCCGACATCGAGCACTTCGTGTTCCTCATGCAGGAGAACCGCAGCTTCGACCACTACTTCGGCACCCTGTCGGGGGTCCGGGGCTTCGACGACCCGGCCGCCCCGGCGGGCGTGTGGCGCCAGCGGGGATACGAGCCGGGCCGGGGAGTCACACCCGACGGGTACACCATGCCCTTCGCCTTCCAGAGCGACGCCACCCACAACGACCAGTGCCTGAACGACCCCACCCACGACTGGGGGCCCCAGCACGAGGCGTGGAACGGCGGGGCCATGGACCGCTGGATGACCGCCCACCTGGCCGCCGACGGACCCGGCAACGGGCCCGTCATCATGGGCTACTACGACCGGTCGACGCTGCCCTTCTACTACCAGCTGGCCGACGCCTTCACCATCTGCGACAACTACCACTGCTCGGTGCTGGGCCCCACCTACCCGAACCGGGCGTACTGGATGTCGGCGACCCTCGACCCGGACGGCCGGGCCGGGGGCCCGGTACTCGCCACGTTGAGCAACCCCCTCCCCGACCCCGCCTCCTGGGGCTACCTGCGCTGGAAGACCATGCCCGAGGTACTCGAAGAGGCCGGGATCAGCTGGAAGGTGTACCAGAGCACCGACGCCGTCGGGGGTATCCAAGGCGGCCTGCTCATGGACAACATCCTGCGCCTCTTCAAGCAGTACTCCACCCCGGGCCCCCTCTTCTCCAAGGGCCTGCTCCCCACGCTAGAGACGGACTTCTCCCGCGACGTGCTCAGCGGGACCCTCCCGCAGGTGTCGTGGATCGTCACCGACTTCACCCAGTGCGAGCACCCGGCCGCCCCTCCCTCCCTCGGCGGGGTGGCGGTGGCCTACATCCTCGACCTGCTCACCTCCAACCCGGCCGTGTGGGAGAAGACCGCCCTAGTCATCAGCTACGACGAGAACGGCGGGTTCTTCGACCACGTGGCTCCGCCCGTGCCCCCCGCCGGAACCCCGGGCGAGTTCGTCACCCGGAACCCGGCCAACCAGGCCCTCGGATCGCTCGAGGGCCAGCCCGGGCCGATCGGGCTGGGCTTCCGAGTCCCCTGCCTGGTCATCTCCCCCTTCAGCCGGGGCGGGCTGGTGTACTCGGGAGTGCTCGACCACACGTCGCAGCTGCGGCTCCTGGAGACCCGCTTCGGTACCCCGGTCCCGAACCTGACCGCCTGGCGACGGTCGGCGGTCGGCGACCTGACCGGCGCGTTCGACTTCGCCGCGACCCCCGATCCGGCCCCCACCAAGGTGACGCCGATCATCGACCCGTACCTGGCGGTGGACGCGGCCAACGCCCTGCCGGGCACGCTCGGCAAGGGCATCCCCTACCCGTACCCGCCCAACTCCGTGCCCCATCAGGAGCCCGGGACCCGCCGCCGTCCCAGCGGGATCGTGGCGGTCGCCGCGGTCGGCGGTTCCGCTCCGGCGCCGGGGACTTCCGGATCGGGCGCTTCCGGGTCGGGAGCCCGGGGCGGGTCACCGGCGCCGCCCGGAGCCCACGTCGAGCCGGCCACGGCCCCGGGCTCGGCGCAGCTGGCGGCCTCCCCGCTGCCGTCAGGATCCTCGTCCGGGTCCCCGACGCCGACATCGGGGCCGGACTCCGCCGGCTCGGCCGGTCACCCGGCCACGGCGCCGGGCGGGGCGCTGGCCGTGACGGGCGGCCCTCTCTACGACGAAGCGGTCAAAGCCGCCGGCCTGCTGGCCGTGGGAACCGCAGTGGCCGCGGCCGCGTCGCGACTCAAGAGCCCCGGCGCCGCCGGGGCCGGAGCGGCGGAGTCGGGCACCGGGACGGCACCCGGGTCCGACGATCCGGCCGGCTGACGCGACAGCCGGCCGGCTGGACCGGTGCCCGGGCCGGCTACTCGCCCGAAGCGCGGGCCTCGGGGCGGTCCCACTCCCAGCGGTCGGAGTCGGACCACAGGCGATCCAGCTGGT
>JAKAXN010000168.1 GCA_021816565.1 Actinomycetes bacterium | reverse complement strand
GGCGTCGGTCACCTCCGGCAGCGTGTCCACCACCGCCGACCCGCCGAGCTCCACCACCTCCACGACCGCGGCCCCGCCCCCGGTGTGGCGGATCGTGTGGGGCTCCACCATGGCTTGGGGCTACGGGGAGATCGACAACGCCACCGTCCGCCAGCTGGCCACGGTCAAGACCGCCGGATCCGAGATCCGCTTCCGGGTGTCGAACTACTTCGGCAACGCCCCGTTGCAGATCGGGGCGGCCACGGTGGCCCCCTCGGCCGGCGGCTCGGCCATCGACGCCTCCGCGGTGCACCAGGTGACCTTCAACGGCTCCCCCACCACGGTCATCCCGGTGGGCGGCCTGGCCTACACCGACCCCATACCCATGCCGGTGACCGGGGGCGAGACGCTGGCCATCAGCCTCTGGGTCAGCGGCGCCGACCTGGTGACCCTGCATCCGTGCTGCGGCACCACCCCGGAGGGCTGGTTCACGGCCAACGGCCGGGGCAACACCACCGCCGCGGCCAACATGGTCGGCTTCGGGACGCCCAGCCCCTGGAGGCGCTTCGTCGACGCCGTCGACGCCCTCCAGACCACCGGCCGGGGCAGCATCGTGGTGATCGGCGATTCCATCACCGACGGCTTCAACAGCAGCGCCCGCTGGACCGACATCCTCCAGGAGCGGGTGGATCACCTGCCACCCGACCAGCGGGTCGCGATCATCAACGAGGCCATCACGGCCAACGCTCTCACCGCCCCGCCCGGCGTCCACACCGACGCCCTCACCGGGGGCGGCCCACCGGGGGTGGAGCGCCTGCAGCGCGACGTGCTCAGCCAGGCCGGGGTGTCGGAGGTGGTCATGCTTCTCGGCACCAACGATCTGTGGTTCGGGGCCACCGCCGCCGAGGTGATCGCCGGCTACCAGCAGGCGATCAGCCAGGCGCACGCCGCCGGCCTGCCGATAGTGGCCATGACCCTCCTCCCCCGGGCCACCGACACCGACGAGTACTGGAGCCCGGCCGACCAGGCCGAGCTGGTCGCGGTGGACAACTGGATCCGCACGTCCGGGGCGTTCAACGCGGTGATCGACACGGCCCGGGTGGCCGCCGACGTGTACAACGGCCAGTGCAACCCGACGGCCATGTTCCCGCCGTTCGACTCCGGCGACCACCTCCACCCCGACGCCGCCGGGCAGACCGCCATCGCCAACTTCATCCAGCCGGCGGTGCTGGGCCTGCCCCCGCTGCCCACCGTGCCGCCGCTGGTGCCGGCCACCCCCACCCCCGGCTGCTCCTTCGCCCCGACCAACCAGAGCACCCCGTGACCGGGACCCCGGACACCACGGCGGGCCCGGCGGCGGGGGCGTCGGTGCGCGTCCGGGACATGCGGCTGGCCGACACCCGCGACAGCGCCGGCATCCACCGGGACGTGCTCGGCATGGAGTTCCTGTCCCGCTTCGGGCCCGGGTTCCTGGCGGCCTACCACGGCGCCTGGGTGCGCAGCCCGGCCGGACTGGCCCTGGCTGCCGAGGACGACGGAGGGCGACTGGTGGGGGTGATGCTCGGCAGCCTGGATCCCGCCGCCCACTACCGGTGGATGCTGCGCCAGGCCGGCCCGGGGCTGGCCGCCCGCCTGGCCGGGCGGGCCCTCATCGACCCGCCTCTGGCCCGCGACCTGCTCGTGACGCGCGGGGCCCGCTACGCCCGGGGGGTGTGGCACCATCTGGCCGGGCGGCGGGGGCCGGCCCCGGCCGTCGAGACCACGGCACCCCATGCCTCCACCGGGGAGATCACCCACCTGATGGTGGCCCCCGCGGGCCAGGGCAGCGGCGCCGGGCGGGCCCTCGTCGCCGAGACCGAGGCCCGGGCCCGGGCCGCCGGCGTGGAGGATCTGGTGCTGGTCACGCCACCCGACCTGGACGCCCGGGGCTTCTACAACCACCTCGGCTGGGTCGAGGAGGGGGACATGAGCTCCCGCAGCGGGGAGAGCTTCATCCGCTTCCGGCGCCACCTCTGACCCCGGGCACGGGGGGCCGGTCCCGCCCCTCCCCCGGTCGCTGACCGGCGTCCGTCGCGCTCAGGGGCAGCTCCAGCGCCACCCGGGCCCCACCACCCTCCCCGTTGCCGGCGGTCACGGTGCCGCCCAGGGCCCGGGCGATCTCCGAGACGATGGCCAGGCCCAACCCGGCCCCGCCCCGGCCCGACGGGCGGGCCGTGTCCGGCCGGCTGAAGCGGTCGAAGGCCCGCTCGACGAACCCGGGGGGGAATCCCGGCCCGTCGTCTGTGACGACCAGCGCAGCCCGCTCCCCCCGGCGCTCGGCCGCCACCCGGACCCGCCCCCCGGGCCCGACGGCGGCCAGGGAGTTGGCCACCAGGTTGTCCAGCACCCGGCGCAGCGCCTGGTGGTCGCCGGGGACGACCAGCGGGCCGGGCAGGTCCGACTCGAGGGTCACGCCCAGGCTCTCGGCCCGGGCCCGCTGGGCCCGGCCGACCTCGGCCACCACCTCCGCCAGGTCCACCGCCGCGATGTGCACCAGCGGGGCGTCGCTGTCGGCCCGGGCCAGGAACAGCATGTCCTCGGCCAGCTTCGACAGCCGCTCCACCTCCCGGCGGGCGTGGTGGATCGAGTCGGCCAGCTCCTCCCGGGTCCGCTCCGGCGAATCGGCCAGCTCCAGCTCCGTGCGCAGGACCGTCAGCGGGGTACGAAGCTCGTGGCCGGTGTCGGCCACCAGGTCCCGCTGGCGCTCGGCGGAGCGCTGCAGGCGCTGCAACAGGTGGTTGAAGGTCCGGCCCAGGCGGGCCAGCTCGTCGGAGGTGGCGGACACGGTCAGCCCCGACGACGACGACCCGGTCTCGATCAGCTTCTCGGCGTCGGCCCGCATGCGTTCCACCGGCCGCAGGGCGGCCCCGGCCAGGGCCCAGGCGCCCACCGCCACCAGGACGAGCAGGACCACCAACCCGATGTCCAGGTCGTGCACCGCCCGGTCGGCCCCGGCGGTGGCCGGGACCAGGCTGGTGGCCACCGCCACGACCCAGGTGCCGCCCGGGCCGGCGACCGGCACGGCCATCACCCGCAGCGGTTCCTGTCCGTCGGACACCACGGTCAGGTGCAGCACCCGCACCCGGGCATCCGCCACCTGCTCGGCGCCGAGCAGGGCGGCCCCCGAGCCGGGCGGGGAGGAGGAGGCCAGCGCCCCCGACGGCCGGTAGTAGACCGTCAGCGAGTCCGGCTCGTCCCGGCCGGGACGCCTCTCGGAGCCGGTCGAGGCCACCCCGGACGAGGCGGCCGGGGTGGCTGCGGGCGGCCCGTCGGCCCGGAACACCTGCACCGCCCGGTTGGAGCGCGGCACCAGCACGGTGTCCACCGACGCCGCCACCCCCCGGTGCAGCAGGGCGTTGAAGAGGGTCAGCCCGGCCGCCCCCACCAGCGCCGCGACCGCGGTGCAGGCCAGGGCCAGGCGCACCCGGAGGCTCAAGCGGCGCAGCCCGGGCATCAGGCCTGCTTGCGCAGCCGGTAGCCGAACCCGCGCACCGTCTCGATGTCGGAGCGGCCGAAGGGCTTGTCCACCTTGCGCCTCAGGTACCCCACGTACTGGTCCACCACGTTGCTGTTCGGGTAGGAGGCGAAGTCCCACACCTCGTCGAGGATGCGGGTGCGGGTGAGGACCTGCCCGGCGTGGCGCATGAGCAACTCCAGCACGGCCAGCTCCTTGGCCGTCAGCTCGATGGGCACCTCCCCCCGGGTCACGGTCATGGAACCCGGGTCCAGCCGGAGGTCCCCGACCTCGACGGGCGCGTCCCTCGAGGCCCAGCCCCGCCGGGCCAGGGCCCTCAGCCGGGCGGTCAGCTCGCCGAACTCGAACGGCTTGGTCAAGTAGTCGTCGGCCCCGGCGTCCAGGCCCCGGATCCGGTCGGTGACGCTGTCCCGGGCGGTCAGCATGAGCACCGGGGTCCAGTCGTCCCCGGCCCGCAGCAGGCGGCAGAACTCGAACCCGTCCACCCCGGGCAGCATGGCGTCGAGGACGATGGCGTCGTAGCGGCCCCCCACCGCCTGCTTCAGGCCGGCCCGCCCATCGGAGGCCACGTCCACCTGGTAGCCCTCACGGCCGAGACCCCGCCGGAGCAGCTCGGCCAGGCGGGCTTCGTCCTCCACGACCAGAGCCCGCATGCCCCAAAGTTGCCAGAACCAGCCACCGGCTTTCCAGGCGCCTACCGTTTGACCATGCGCGCCCTCAGGTTCACCGAATGGAAGAACGAACCGCAGCTGCTCGAGGTGCCCGACCCCGAGCCCGGCCCGGGCCAGGTAGTGATCCGCATCGGCGGGGCCGGGGTGTGCCACTCCGACCTGCACATAATGCACGACTTCGACGGATCCACCGGCCTGCCGTGGAACATGCCCTTCACCCTCGGCCACGAGAACGCCGGCTGGGTCCACGCTCTCGGCCCGGGGGTGACCGGCGTGGAGGTGGGCCAGGCGGTGGCCGTGCACGGCCCGTGGGGATGCGGGACCTGTGACCGGTGCCGGGCCGGCTACGAGAACTACTGCGAGAACCCCCTGGGCGCCCCGGTGCCCGCCGGCGGGGGCGGCCTGGGGATGGACGGGGGCATGGCGGAGCTGATGCTGGTGCCCGACGCCCGCCACCTGGTCCCGCTGCCGGCCGGCCTGGAGCCGTACCAGGCCGCCCCCCTGACCGACGCCGGGCTGACCCCCTACCACGCCATCCGCCGGTCGTGGCCCAAGCTGGATCCCACCGCCACCGCGGTGGTGATCGGCGTGGGCGGGCTGGGCCACATGGCGGTGCAGATCCTGCGGGCCACCACCGCGGCGAGGGTGGTGGCGGTGGACAGCCGGTCGGAGGCGCTGGAGCTGGCCCGGGGGGTCGGGGCCCACGAGGTGGTCCCGGCCGGCCCGGCCGCGGCGGGCGAGATCCGCCGGATCACCGGGGGCCGGGGAGCGGACGTGGTCCTGGACTTCGTCGGCTCCGACGAGACCCTCCAGACCGCCGCCGCCTCGGCCCGCATGCTCGGCGACCTGACCGTCGTCGGCATCGCCGGGGGCACCCTGGCGGTCAGCTTCTTCGGCATCGCCTACGAGGTGTCGGTCCAGACCACGTACTGGGGGACCCGCCAGGAGCTGATCGAGGTGCTCGAGCTCGGGGCCCGGGGGTTGCTCACCCCCACCCTCACCACCTACCCCCTGGAGCGGGCCCTCGACGCCTACCGGGACCTGGCCGCGGGGCGGCTGGAGGGGCGGGCCGTGGTCGTCCCGTAGGGGCCGCCGCGAGCGATCCGGGCGGCCGCCCGGGCCCGGGTGCAAGTATCGGTTCCGTGTACGAACAGATCATCTACAGCGTCGAGGACCCGGTAGCCACCATCACGTTGAACCGGCCGGAGTCGCTCAACGCCTGGACCGGCCGTATGGCCGCCGAGGTCCGCCACGCGGTGTTCGCGGCGGAGGCCGATCCGGCGGTGGTGGGCATCGTGATCACCGGGGCGGGGCGGGCGTTCTGCGCCGGGGCCGACATGAAGAACCTGCAGTCGCTCACCCGGGGGGGCGGGGACTTCGCCACCGAGGAGCTGGAGCAGTTCGAGGTGGAGCGCGACGAGCCCATCCCCGAGGACCTCGACGGCGAGTACACCTACCTGATGGCGGTCCGAAAGCCGGTGATCGCCGCCATCAACGGGGCCTGCGCCGGGATGGCCGTGCCCATCGCCCTCAGTTGCGACCTGCGGTTCATGGCCGCCGACGCCCCGCTCCTCACCGCGTTCTCCCAGCGGGGGCTGATCGCCGAGTGGGGGATCGCCTGGCTGCTGCCCCGCCTGGCCGGCACCGGAGCGGCGCTGGACCTGCTGTTCTCGTCGCGGCGGGTGACCGGGGAGGAGGCGGCCGCCATGGGCGTGGTCAACCGGGCCCTGCCGGCCGAGGAGGTCCTCCCCCACGCCGTGCGCTACGTGCAGGACCTGGCCGAGAAGTGCTCGCCGGCCTCGCTGGCGGTCATGAAGCGCCAGGTGTACGAGCAGCTGACCGCCCGGCTGGGCCCGTCGGAGAAGGAGGCCCGCCGGCTGATGGTGGAGAGCTTCGCCAGGCCGGACTTCAAGGAGGGGGTCGAGTCGTTCACCGAGAAGCGGGCGCCCGGCTTCCGCCGCATCGGCCGCGAGGGCTAGGGGTCCTCCAGGAGCTGCTTCTTCTGCACCTTGCCCATGGCGTTGCGGGGCAGGGAGCCGACCAGCTCCACCCGCCGGGGCCGCTTGTGGGTCGACAGCGTCGATGCCACGAACTGGGAGAGCTCGGTCCCGGTCACGGCGTCGCGGGCCACCACGTAGGCCACGATCACCTGCCCGAGATCGGCGTCGGGCTGGCCCACCACGGCGGCCTCGCTCACCGCCGGGTGGGCCAGCAGGGCCGCCTCCACCTCGCCGGCCCCCACCCGGTAGCCGCCGGTCTTGATCAGGTCCACCGACTCCCGGCCGACGATGCGGTGCCAGCCGTCGGGGCCGATGGCCGCGACATCCCCGGTGCGTATCCACCCGTCGGCGGTGGTGACCGCGGCCGTCTCGTCGGGCCGGTTGAGGTACCCGGTCATCACCGTGGGGGTCAGCACCTCCAGGGACCCCACGCTGTCGCCGTCGGCGGGGACCGGCTCCGCGCGGTCGTCGACCAGCCGGGTCCGCACCCCGGGGAGGGGGTGGCCGACCCAGCCGGGCCGCCGCTCCCTCGCCGGGGTGCCGCTCACGGTGATGAGGGTCTCGGTCATGCCGTAGCGCTCGATGGGACCCTGGCCGGCCAGGCGGGCCAGCCGCTCGAACACCGGTACCGGCAGCCCGGCGCTGCCCGAGACCAGCAACCGGGCGTGCCGGAGCGCCCCCGCGGCGGCCGGGTCATCGGCGACGCGCGACCACACCGTGGGCACCCCGAAATACAGCGTGGCGCCGGCCCCGGCGTAGGCGGCCGGGGTGGGCCGACCGGTGTGGACCAGCGGGCTGCCCACCCGGAGCGGGCCCAGCACACCGAGTATCAGGCCGTGCACGTGGAAAAGGGGCAGCCCGTGCGCCAGCACGTCATCGGCGGTCCACTCCCAGGCGGCGGCCAGCAGGTCCAGGTCGGCGGCGATGGCCGCGGCGCTCAACATGACCCCCTTCGGCAGGCCGGTGGTGCCGCTGGTGTAGAGGATCATGGCCGGCCGCCGGGGGTCCGGGGCCGGTTGGCTGTACGACGCCCGCTCGTCGACGTCCACCGGCGGGCCGGGCTCCGCCCCGCTGTCGGTGAGGATGTGCCGGCGCTCGAGCGGCCCGGCGTCGGGCGGCACCGGCACGACCGGGACGCCGGCCATCAGCCCCCCCACCACCGCCACCACCGTCTCGAGGGAGGCGTCGGCGGTGACCGCCAGGGCCGGCATGCCCTCCACCCGGCGGGCCACCGCCGAGGCGGCCCCGGCCAGGGCCTCGCCGTCCAGGGTGCGCCCGGCCACCGTGACGCGCGACTGCTCCAAGCGGGGGACGATATCCACGAGGGGGGTAGCGTAACGCCATGCCCACGTTTGACATCGTGTCCGAGGTCGACATGCAGGAGGTCCGCAACGCGGTGGACCAGACGGCGCGGGAGCTGTCCACCCGCTTCGACTTCAAGGGCACGGACTCGACCGTCGAGCTGTCGGGGATGGAGCTCAAGCTGCACTCGGCCACCGAGGACCGGCTGCGGGCGGTGGTCCAGGTACTCGAGGAGAAGCTGGTCAAGCGCAAGGTCAGCCTGAAGTCCCTGGAGTACGGCAAGCCGGAGGAGGCCGCCAAGGGGGCGGTGCGCCAGACGGTCACGCTGAGAGCCGGCCTCAGCTCCGACAACGCCAAGGCCATCAACCGCTGGATCAAGGACAAGGGACCCAAGGGGGTGTCGTCGTCCACCCAGGGTGAGCAGGTGCGCGTCACCGCCAAGAAGCGCGACGACCTGCAGGCGGTGATAGCCGGACTGCGCGAGGAGGACTTCGGCATCCCCCTCCAGTTCGAGAATTTCAGGGACTGATCCTGAACTCGGATAAGGGACTGATCCCGTGATAGCGGCTTTCTCCATCTCTCCGCTCGGCGCCGGGGATTCGGTGGGCCCGGTGGTGGCCGAATGCGTGCGCATAGTGCGCGACAGCGGGCTGCCCAACGAGACCAACGCCATGTTCACCAACATCGAAGGCGGATGGGACGAGGTCATGGCCGTGATCAAGGCCTGCGTGGACCACGTCACGGCGGTGGCCCCCCGGGCGTCCCTGGTGGTCAAGATCGACGCCCTGGCCGACGACCCGGGCGGCCGGATACGCTCCAAGGTGGAGTCGGTGGAGCGCCACCTCGGCGGCTAGACCCGGCGGTCCTCCATCTCCCAGGCGTGATCGAGGACGTGCCAGGCGATGCGCCGCAGCGAGTACCGGACCGGCCAGCGGGCGTCGGGCGCCCCCGGACCGAGCACCTCGACCAGCATCTCCCGCTGCTCCGGCCACGGGGTGCGCGGCGCCACCCGGACCCCGGCCTTGGAGGCGTAGCTGCGCTCGGCCTCGCGGACGTGGTCTACCATGCGGTCGCGGTCGCGCCCGCCCCCGCGGGGCCCCTTGCGCAGCTCCGCCGGCGAGGAGGCGACCACCTGGTCGAAGTAGTCCCAGCAGGCCCGCAGCAACCCGAGCGCGGCCGGGCCGGCCGGGCCGCGGTCCCATTCCTGGGGCGGTCCGGGAGCGCCGAAGTCGATGGCCGAGCCGCCGTCGGCCCGGCCGACCACCTGCACCGGGCCGGGCCGGAACCCGTCGCCGGCCACCAGCCGGTAACGGTCGGCGTAGCCGAGCAGGGCCTGCACCGCGGCGTCATCGCCCCTCCCCCGCCGGCACCAGCCGGGCCAGTCCAGGGCCGAGGCGAAGGTCCACTTCTCCCCGGCCTCGAGGGCGACCTTCACCGGCGCGTCACTGGTGGGACAGGGCCTGGAGGACCGGGGCGGGCACCGGTGAGACGGTACAGGACAGGCTGTAGCCGCCGCCGATCTGCTGCAGCTGCAGCGGGCAGTCCGGGATCAGGGGGATGTTGCTCAGCTTGTAGCTGAACACGGTGTGACCGGCGACCTGCACGACCAGCTCGTCGCCGGGCTTCACCGTGACGAAAGCGCCGATCAGCGACGCCACCGTCTGCTCCAGGCCGGTCAGGTGGGTGGTGACGGTCACCGTGGCGCTGGAGATGGAGGTCAGGTGCACCTTCTGGGCGTTGAAGAGCACGTTGCGATCGAAGCGGATCTGGTGCGCTACCACCTTCACCGAGTCGAGGGTCAGCGGGCCGGCCGGGACGCCCCGGTCGATGACGGTGACGTCTCGCACCCGGCCCTCCACCGCAGCGTCCAAGAGGAAC
>JAKAXN010000167.1 GCA_021816565.1 Actinomycetes bacterium | reverse complement strand
CTGCTTGTCCGCCGGCGTCTCAGCAACGCCGGGCCTTTTCGGTCATCCTGCCACGCCCGGGGCCCCAGCACTAGCTTTACCCGGGACTTATCAGGGAACGTTCATGGACCGGAAACCTCCGAATCCGGCGTCGGTCCGGGGAGAAAGCCCTCAAGTCTGGTCGGGGGCGGCGACAGGCTGGCGGAAGACGCTCTCGCGGTAATAGCGCAGCTCCGACACGCTCTCCAGCACGTCGCCCATGGCCCGGTGGGCCCCGGTCTTCTTCGGGACCGCGGCCAGCGCCTCGGGGTACCAGCGGCGGGCCAGCTCCTTGACCGTCGACACGTCGATGGAGCGGTAGTGGAGGTACCTGTCGATCTCGGGCAGCCACCGGGCCAGGAAGCGACGGTCGGTGCCTATGGAGTTGCCGCACAGGGGCACCGTCCCGGCCCGGGGGATGTGCTGCTTCAGGAACTCCATCGTGGCCCGGCCGGCTTCCTCCACGCTGGTCGTGGAGGCCTCTATGGCGGGCAGCAGCCCGCTGCGGGTGTGCATGGCCCGGACCACGTCGTCCATGGCCGCCAGCTCGTCGGCGGTGGCCGACACCACCAGGTCGGGTCCTTCGGCCACCACCTGCAGGTCGTCATCGGTGATCAGGGTGGCTATCTCCACGATCACGTGGCGGTCGGGGTCGAGCCCCGTCATCTCGAGGTCCATCCAGGCCAGCATCGGGCAGAACTTACCGGGACGGCCCGGCGCCTGCTGAAGGACCGCCACGGTGGCTACCTTGGACCGGTGCCCGATGTGCCGGCGCCCGGAGCGCCCGGACCGCAGATACTGCTGGTCCAGACCGATGCGGACCTGCCCCTCCCGTGCTACGCCCGCGAAGGCGACGCCGGCGCCGACCTGCGGGCCCGGACCGGGGCGGTGCTGAAGGCGGGCGGGGGTCGGGCCCTCATCCCGACCGGGGTGCGCCTGGCCATCCCGCCCGGTTACGCCGGCCTGGTCCAGCCCCGCAGCGGGCTGGCTCTGCGCCACGGGGTGACCCTGGTCAACAGCCCCGGCCTCATCGACTCCGGCTACCGGGACGAGATCGGGGTCATCCTCCTCAACACCGACCCGGGCTCCGATTTCGAGGTGCAGCGGGGGGACCGCATCGCCCAGCTGGTGATCCAGCGGGTCGAGCAGGCCCGCTTCGTAGCGGTGGAGGCCCTGCCCGGATCGGAGCGGGGCCTCGGCGGCTTCGGCCACACGGGGCGCTGAGCGGTGCCCGAACTGCCCGAGGTCGAGTCGCTGGCCCGCTTCCTGGGGGACCGCTGCCGGGGGCAGCTGATCGAGCGGGCCGAGGTCGCCGCCCTGTCGGCTCTGAAGACCTTCGATCCTCCGGTCGACGCCCTTGTCGGCAGGGAGGTGAGCGGGGTCCGCCGCTTCGGCAAGTACCTGGCTGTCGGTGCCGACGGCCTGTGGCTCGTGGTGCACCTGGCCCGGGGAGGCTGGGTGCAGTGGCGCGACACGACCCCCCCGGCCCGGGCCCGCCCCGGCCGGGGCCCGCTGGCTCTGCGGATCGGGTTGTCCGGGGGGTCCGGGTTCGACGTGACCGAGCAGGGCACGGAGAAGAGGCTTTCGCTGTGGCTGGTCGGCGACCCCGAGCAGGTGGACGGGGTCGCCCGCCTGGGCCCCGACCCGCTTGGCCCCGGCTTCAGCACCGAGGTCCTGGCCGAGGTGCTGAAGGGGTCGAGCGGCCACATCAAGAAGGTCCTCACCGACCAGTCGACTCTGGCGGGGGTGGGCAACGCCTACTCCGACGAAGCCCTCCACGCCGCCCGGCTTTCGCCGTACCGGAGCGCCGCGAAGCTGACTGACGAGGAGGTCGGTCGCCTGCACGAGGCCCTGGTGGCCGTGCTGTCCGATGCGGTGGGCCGCTCGGCCGGGCTGGCCGCATCGGGCCTCAAAGCCGAGAAGAAGGAAGGTCTGGCCGTCCACGGCCGGGCCGGTCAGCCGTGCCCGGTGTGCGGGGACACGGTACGGGAGGTCTCTTTTGCCACCAAGTCGTTTCAGTACTGTCCGACCTGTCAGACCGGTGGCAAGCCGCTGGCCGACCGGCGCCTGTCCAGGTTGCTGAAGTGACCAGCCCGAAAGAACGCCAGGAGACCACCTACCGGGGGATCCGGTGGCGCCGGGAGGACGACGGGGGTGTCAGCTTCTACGACGCCCGGGGCCGGCGGTGGGTCCGCTGGGCTCCCGGCGTCGACGCACCGCCGCTGCCCCCCAAGTGGAACCTGCTGGGGGTGCCCACCCGGGTGGAGCGCCCCGGCTGGCGCAGCCGATGGCGCATCATCCCCATCGTGTTGGTGCTGGCAGCGGTGGTCGTCGCCGTGTTGCAGTCCACGCTCCCCTCGGGCAACGCGGTGAAGAAGGAGGCCGCGGCCTCCGCCGCCCTGCTCGGCCGGTGCCTGCCCCAGAGCGGCACCGCAGAGGGACATCCCAAGTACAGCACCAAGACCGTGGCCTGCACGTCGCCCAAGGCCAAGGTCCGGGTGGTCGAGGTCCTGCCCTCCACCCCCGGCAGCCCGCTGTGCCCGGCGGGTACCACCGGCGTGGAGATCCCCTACCAGGGAGTGCAGTACCCCCACGTCGAGTGCGTGGTGCCGGTGCGCTGAATGGTCCCGGCCCCCGCCGGTCTGCTACGGTAAAGACCCGCTTGCGGACGTGGCTCAGCTGGTAGAGCATCACCTTGCCAAGGTGAGGGTCGCGGGTTCGAATCCCGTCGTCCGCTCCATGAAAGTCCTGGTCAGGGACCTGAAACCCTGATCAGGCTCCAGAACGCTCTACCAAAACGCTCACAAGTGTCACAGGTGAGACGTAGAATCCGGCCATATGGTGCCGGTAAAGCGGCCGGCTGGGGAGTTTGGGAGGGGTTCTGGCCCGCCGCATCAGGAGCGCCCACACCGGCGTCCCCGGTGGAGCCGGGGGTGGCCCGACCATCGCGTAGCGGCTGTGGCCCACCTCGCCGATTGCCCTGGCCTGGGCCACTTCAGGGGGCAGGGGAGGAGGGCTGCCGTCGGGGAGTCGGCCCCCGGGTCCGCAGTGAGCCCGAATGGCCCGATCGGCGTGCCAGTCTTCCCCAGTCCCGAACGCGACACCGGGGACGGGCTCGGCCAGCGACGCCGTCGGCTGTCGGCTGTCGGCTTGATGAGCATGCGGGGGCTGGCACTGGCCCGGTCGCCTGTCCCTGGCTGCAGATACGCTCAGAGGCTCGAGAGCGGAGAGAGTCCCCCGTCGGGCAAGGGCAAGATGTTGCCGTGTTTCGCGCCCCTACCCGCGGCTTTGGGCGGGGTTCAAGGACGGCCTGACCGTCCGGGCCCTTCGGGGCAAGGGCTAGTGCTTTATCCCTGGCGCGACCTGGCGACGGAGCGTGGGACGGCATCGTCGAGGTCAACCTGCACGACGCCTCGGAGGGCAACGGCATCTACGAGAACAACATCATCACCCTGACGGGCCGGATTGTCGGCAGCAACACCTACACCACGAAGACCAACGGCGCTAACACCGTGCCGGTCGTCAACGCCACATCGATCCAGCTGGCCAACGGGTCGTAGCCGTAACCACGAGGCCGTTCCGCCGCCGCGCCGCTGTCAGGCGGCAGCTGGCTCACGGGCGGCGCCACAGGGCGAACGGAAGCACCGGACCCGAGCCGGCCTGGCGGAGGATCTCGGCGAGAGCGGTCATGGTCCAGCCGGAGTTCCAGGTGTCGTCGACCACCAGCACCGGCCCCGACGCGAACCTTGATATGTCCCCGATCCTGAAAGCGTCGATGACGTTGGCGGCCTGACGGGCCGAGTTCGCCATCTCCGCCTGAGGGGACCGCTCGGCGACGCGTTCGACCACATCAGCGAGCGGCAGCCGCCCGACCTGGGAAAGGTGCCGGGCCACCGCTTCGGCCAGGCCGGGCCGGGACCGAGACGGGACCCATGTGACCCAGGTGGGGCGGGCCGCCCACTGCCAGCGGCGCAGAGCGGCGACGCAGCCGGCGGCCACAGCCGGGTCGAGGTCGCTGTCCGGCCGGTCGAACACAGCGGTCAGGGTGTCAGCCCAGCCGGGGTCGTTCCCGAACGCCAACGCCCGGCCAGGCTCGGCCTGCGACCCGGCAGGGATGCGGCCTTTCCTGGCGGCCAGGCCGCCCGGCCACTGCTTGCGCGGGTCGAGGGTCACCTCCGCGGAGCGCAGATGGGCGAGAGCCCGGGCGACCACCTGGCCGTCCAGGGTCCGGGCGGGGTGGGCCCGGCAGTTGTCGCAGCGGCCGCAGGGGGCGGAGCCGGTGTCGTCGAGGGCGTCGCGCAGGAACTGCATCCTGCACCGGCCGGTGGTGGTGTAGTCGATCATGGCGGCCGCCTCCGCCGCTCTGGCGGCCCGCACCCGGGCGACCCGGTCGTGGTCGTAGGACCACCGGTTGCCGGTAGCCACCCAGCCCCCGTCGGCGCGGGTGACGGCGCCCTCCACGTCGAGGACCTTCAGCATCGCCTCGATGCGGGAGCGGCGAAGGTTCACCACCTGCTCCAGAGCGGGAACCGAGATCGGTCCGCTTGCGGCGACCGCGTCGAGAACGGACTGGACCATCGGGGCGGGCGGAAAGGCAGTGGAGTCGAACCACGCCCAGATGTCGCGGTCCTGGGGTGCCGGCAGCAGCGTCACCGTCGCCGTGTCGATGGCCCGCCCGGCCCGGCCGACTTGCTGGTAGTAGGCGATCGGGCTGTTCGGGGAGCCGAGATGTATGACGAAATGGATGTCCGCCTTGTCGTAGCCCATGCCCAGCGCCGAGGTGGCGACCACCGCCTTGATCCGGTTGGCCCGCAGGTCCTCCTCGATGCGCAGCCTGGTGTCAGGGTCGGAGTCGCCGCTGTAGGCGACCGCTGAGATCCCCTCCCCGGCGAGGAACTCGGCGACCCGGCCGACCTCGGCCACGGTCAGGCAGTACACGAGCCCCGATCCGGGAGCGTCGACGATCTCGGCCGCCGCCCACGCCAGGCGCTCCGAAGCGGAGGGCAGGTCGACCACCGCCAGGTTCAGCGAGTCCCGGCCCAGTTCGCCTCGAAGGGTGACCGTGTCAGCCCCGAGCTGCTCGGCGACGTCCTCGGTGACCCGGGCGTTGGCGGTGGCGGTCGTCCCCAGCACCGCAGCGGACGGGTCCAGCCCGGCGATGAGGTCGCCCAGGCGGCGGTAGTCGGGCCGGAAGTCATGACCCCACGAGCTGACGCAGTGCACCTCGTCGACGACCAGGGTGCCGACCCGCTTGGCCATGTCGGGAAGGATGTCGCGCCGGAACGCCGGGCTGTTCAGCCGCTCCGGGGAGATGAGCAGCACATCGATCTCGTTGGCGTCGAGGCGGGCGGAGGTGTTCTGCCAGTCGTCGATGTTCGTGGAGTTGATCGTCGCCGCCCGCAGACCCATCCGCTCGGCTGCCGCCACCTGGTCACGCATCAGCGCCAGCAGGGGCGACACCACGACCGTGGGGCCGGCGCCGGCCCGGCGACGCAGGGCGGTGGCAATCCAGTACACCGCCGACTTGCCCCACCCGGTGCGCTGCACCACCAGCACCGGTCGGTCCCCCGATACAAGCGCCTCAATGGCGGCCAGCTGGTCGTCGCGCAGGCGGGCGGCGGGCCCGGCCAGGGTACGCAGCAGCTCGGCGGAGGCGGTCTCTACAGCGGACGGCATGGCCTCTACGGTGCCAGACGACTGAGACACCCCGGGCGGGTAGGCGCCTGCGGCCCCGCTCGTACTGTGGTCCCTGTACAGGTCGCGGGGCCTTGGGCGGCAATAGCTGTGACGGCGGCGGGGGTTGTACCGGGCTTCGATGTACTCGTAGATGGCCAGGGCGAGCCGCTGCCGTCGCGATGTCCAGGTCTGGCGGTCGAACAGCTCGAGTTGCATGGTCCCGAAGAAGCTCTCGGCGACGCTGTTGTCGAAGCAGTCGCCGATGGTCCCATGTCGCCGAGCAGCCCGGCGGAACGCATCGATCCGCTTGATGAGCTCCCGGTCGACCAAGGTGCGGGCGGCCGGGCAGGACTGGCGGGCCTTCCACTCATAGAACCCCGAGGGCGACACGCCCAGCACCTGGTCTGTCCCCGGCCTCCAACGAACCCAGGGTGGTTCACGAATCCCGTCGTCCGCTCCATGAAATAACCGGTCAGAGGGTTGCAGCTCTGACCGTGTCCGGGGCTCTGAGGGCGGCCCGTTACTTTCCCGGGGCAGGCGGGCGTTACGTCTGGCGGTCAGCCCGCTGAGCCGTTGGCGGCCGAGCGGGTCCGGCCGACGGCGCGCTTGGCCGTCGACCTCGTGCTGCGCGCTGCGGAGCGGGCCTGCCTGGCCGTGGTGGTCGCCGCCCGCTTGGCCGTCGTCGAAGTGCTCGCAGAGGAGCGCCGGGCTGAGGTCGAAGTGCCCTTCGCCCCCGACTTCGCCGCCCGGGCCGTCCTGGTCGCACCCCGCCCGGCGGTCCGGGCGGTGCGCCTGGTGCCGGCCGCGGCCGATGCCCCCGTGTCCTGCGCCCGGTTGAGGGCGCGCTCGCCGGTGTTCCTGGCCGTGATAACGGCTTCGATGGCCGAGTCGGTCGCGTCGGCGGAAGCGGAACGGACCCGCTTGGCCGCGTCGCGGGCCACCTTCGACCCGGTCGGCGACACCCGGGGCTTCTTGCGCCCGAGGACAGTGGCGACCAGATCGCCGAGCGCCATCACGTATCCCTGGGCCAGCCCGTTGACGGTGTCGCCGATACGGTCGGCCATCCCGGCCGCAGCCCCAACCAGGAGGTTCTGTGGGGGCGTGTCGGGTGAGCGGGGATGAGGACGGGTAGGCGCCGACTTGGCGGCCTCACGCATGGCCTGTCCGAGGTCGCTCAGCGAATCACGACCCAGCTCCTTGCGAACCTTCGGGAAGAGGTCCCGTTCCTCCTCTTCGACATGGCGGCGGACGCTGTCGATGAGGACCGCGACCTTGGCGTCGAAGCGCTCGTCCTCTGGGCTCATTGATCGGAGCTCCGACAGCAGCCACTTGACTACGTGGTGCTCCTCGATGCTCTCCAACGCCCGGTCCTCGGCATCGGGGACGGTCGCCCTGACGACCGGGTAGAAGACCTGCTCTTCTATCGCGGCATGCACCGAGAGCGCCTCGATCATGCGGTCGACGACGTTCCGCTTTTCAACATGCGCTCGGTCACCGGCCTTCTCGAGACGCTTGAACAGCCGCTCCACCGTCTTGTGATCTTCCCTGAGCATGGTGATGGCGTCTGTGCTCGCCATGGTATTACCGTCTCCCTCTTGTCGATTAAGTCCGCCAGCAGATGACGCGGAATCGGCGGCGCTCTGCTCGATGGCATGAACGCGTGCCTTCGGTCCAGCACGGTACATATACCCCGACAGGGCTATCTCGACTACCACGCTGTCAATGTGGTGGTCCAGGCATCGGTGATGACAGATCATCCACGATCAATGGCACGGCCCGTGCCCACTCTCGTTGAAGTGGTCGCCGGACCCGGCGGTTGCCTGGCCGTTCGCCCACGAGGTGCGCCGTTCCGTGGCGTCGTGTGTCGCCGAACCGAGCTGCTGACCCCATCGGGGCCCGGCCGTGCGGCCGGGCCCTTCTCGCTCCGTTCGACGACGGCTATGCCGCTGACGCCATGGCGACGATGGGCTTGTCCAGCGGGAGGCCCCCGGTCGAGCCGTAGAACGGAGTGTTGAAGCTGAATACCCCGCCGTCGGACGCCACCAGCCAGTAGCCACCGGTGGCCGGGTTCTCGGCCATGCCCACCACCGGGCGGCTCAGTGGCAGGCCCCCGGTCGAGCCGTAGAACGGAGCGTCGCCGAAGGCGAAGATGCCGCCGTCGGAGGCCACCAGCCAGTAGCCCCGGGCGTCCGGCGAGGCCATGCCGACGATCGGCTTGTCCAGCCTCAGGGCACCGGTGGACCCCCAGAAGCGGGCGTCGCCGAAGGCGAACACGCCGCCGTCGGAGGCCACCAGCCAGTAGCCGTGACCGCTCGGCGTGGCGGCCATGCCCACGATCGGCCTGGTCAGGGCCACGTTGCCGGTGGAACCGTAGAAGCCGGCATCCCCGAAGGCGAACACCCCGCCGTCGGAGGCCACCAGCCAGTAGCCGTGACCCCCCGGTGTGGCGGCCATGCCCACGACGGGCCGGTTGAGGGCCACGTTGCCGGTCGAGCCGTAGAAGCTGATGCGCGGGCCGAAGGTGAAGATCCCACCGTCGGAGCCGGCCAGCCAGTAGCCGGCGGGCTCCACGCCCGACCCGGCCGGAGCCGTGGCCACACGCGGTGTCGAGGCGATGGTCAGCTCGAAGGTCTGCTCGGTGGTGGAAGCGCCGGTTGTGGCCACCACGGTGAAGACGAACACCCCCTCCGTCCCGACGGAGGGCACCCCGGCGAGGGTGGCGGTCCCGTCACCGTTGTCGATGAAGGACACGCCCGGGGGCAGATTGCCGACGGCCGTCAGCCTCGGGGTGGGGCTGCCCGTGGCGGCCACCGTGAAGGTGCCCGGCTGCCCCTGGATGAAAGTGGCGGCGTGGGCGGTCGTGATGGTGACGCCGCCCACCGAGGCCGGCGGGGCCGGCGGGGCGGAGGGAACCGTCCAGCTCTGGACCGCCGGTACGGACACGTTTCCGGCCGCGTCCGTGCCGACCACGGTGAGGCTGTAGGCCCCGGGCTGCAGGCCGTCCAGAGTCACGTTGTCCCCGCAGCCGGTCAGCGGCTGGTTCACGCCGTCGAAGGTGAGGACGCAGCTGTAGCTCACCGCGCTCTCATCGGCCGAGATCGTGAAGGAGGCGCTGGAGCCCAGGGGGCCGTCGGCTGTGACAGTCACCGTCGGTGCGGTGGTGTCCTCACCGGTGCCCGGCGGCTTCTGGCCGTGGGACTCGGGAGCAGCGACCGAAACCGAGATCGGCACCAGCTGATTGCCGTTCTCCAGGCCGACGGCGAAGGTGTAGCTGCCCTCCGGCGCCCCGGCCGGGACCTTGGCGTACCAGATCACGCTGGTGTAGCCGGGGGTGTTGTCCGGGCCCAGGGGAACATCCCAGGTGCCCGACAGCCGGCCCGACCCGTCCGGGGTGAGGGCCATCGGCGCCATGGTGGTCCCGTCATCGGCGTAGACGGTCAGGTTCGCTGCTGTCAGAGGCGTCGACCCGGTACCGACCGGCGGCCCGGTCACGGTGAGGGTCAGGTGGGCGGCCCCTTCCGCCGCAGGCGAGTAGACCTGCAGCGGGATGGCCATGTAGACGTCCTGGGTGGCCAACTGCGGCAGCGGCGAACCCCACAGCACCGTCGTCTGGTCAGGGTCCACCGCCACGGTTCCGGTGTCGGACGCCAGCACCTGGGAGGGGTTGGCGGCGCTCACCAGAT
>JAKAXN010000166.1 GCA_021816565.1 Actinomycetes bacterium | reverse complement strand
ACATGAGATGTACCAGCGTAGACGAGGATGAAAAAGGACCGGCCCCGCGGCCGGCGATCCGGTAGAAACGGGCAGGTGGGCGCGCCGGAGGCACTTATCCGGGCCCGGAACCTGAGCAAGAGCTTCGGGACGTTCCGGGCCGTGGACTCGGTGAGCTTCGAGGTGCAGCGGGGGGAGGCGTTCGGCTTCCTCGGCCCGAACGGGGCCGGGAAGAGCTCCACCATGAGGATGGTCGCGTGCGTCTCGCCCCGCAGCGGCGGGGAGCTGACGATCCTGGGGCTCGACCCCGGGCGGGAGGGCCCGGCCATCCGGGCCCGGCTGGGGGTCATCCCCCAGGAGGACAACCTGGACCCGGAGCTGACCGTGCGGGAGAACCTCTACGTCTACGGCCGCTACTTCGACATCCCCAAGCGGGAACTGAGGCAGCGCATCGACTCCCTCCTGGATTTCGCCCAGCTGAGCGAGCGGGCCGACGAGCGGGTGGAGCCCCTGTCGGGGGGCATGAAGCGGCGCCTCACCATCGCCCGCTCCCTGGTCAACGACCCCGATGTGCTCCTGCTGGACGAGCCGACGACCGGCCTGGACCCCCAGGCCCGCCACGTGCTGTGGGACCGGCTGTACCGGCTGAAGGCCCAGGGGGTGACGCTGGTCCTGACCACCCACTACATGGACGAGGCCGAACAGCTGTGCGACCGGCTGGTGGTGATGGACCGGGGGCGCATCGCCGCCGAGGGCTCCCCCCGCCAGCTGATCGAGCGCCACTCCACCCGCGAGGTGGTCGAGCTGCGCTTCCCGCCCGGCGAGACCGAGCGCATGGCCGGCAAGGTGGAGGACCTGGGCGAGAGGCTGGAGATCCTCCCGGACCGGCTGCTGCTCTACACCGACGACGGCGACGCCGCAGTGGAGGCCGTCGGGGCCCGCCGGCTGGACCCCCTCAGCGTCCTGGCCCGGCGATCCAGCCTCGAGGACGTGTTCCTGACCCTCACCGGCCGCCAGCTGATCGACTAGGAGGACCGGGGAGAAAGTGGCCACCGTTCCGGCTGTACGGGTCGTCTCCTACTTCGGCCGGGCCTACGCCCGCACCTGGAGGGCGTCGATCATGACCACGTTCGTCAACCCGCTGCTGTACCTGCTGGCCATGGGGGTGGGGCTCGGGTCGTTCATCAACCGCGGCGGCCACACCGCCGCCCTGGGCCACGTCAGCTACCTGCAGTTCGTGGCCCCGGCCCTGGCCGCGTCCGCGGCGGCCACCACCGCGGCCAGCGAATCGATGTTCCCGGTGATGGGGGCCATCAAGTGGCAGAAGACGTACTACGCCATGCTGGCCACGCCGCTGCGGGTGGTGGACGTGCTGGCCGGCCACCTGATGTGGATCGCCATCCGGGTCTCCATGGCGGTGGCCTCGTACCTGGTGGTGATGGCCTGCTTCGGTGCGACCCGGTCTGTCGAGTCGGTCGCCATCCTCCCCGTGGGGGTGCTGACCGGCCTGGCGTTCGCCACCCCGCTGGCCGCCTTCGCCGCCACCCAGGACAGCGACGGGGCCTTCAGCCTGGTGTTCCGCCTGGGCGTCGTCCCGCTGTTCCTCTTCTCCGGGGTCTTCTTCCCCATCAGCCAGCTGCCGGGCGCACTCCGCATCATCGCCTACGTGACCCCGCTGTGGCACGGGGTGGCCCTGTGCCGGGCCCTGGCCTCCGGGAGCGCCGGCGCGGCCGGGACCATCGGGCACGTGGCCTACCTGGTGGTGCTGGCCGCAGCCGGTGCGGCGGCCGGCCGGTCCACCTACCGGCGGAGGCTCCTGGTATGAGCGTGGCCGTGGCGGTCCTCGGGCTGGGCCGGGGCCGGCGCATGATCGAGCGCAACGCCCGGGTGGCCCGCCGCGGCTGGTACGTGCTGGTCTCCGGGCTGGCCGAACCGGTGTTCTACCTGCTGTCGATCGGCATCGGCATCGGCAAGCTGGTGGGCGCCATCCACGGCCCCGACGGCCGGGTCTACAGCTACGCCACCTACGTGGCGCCGGCCCTGCTGGCGGCGTCGGCCATGAACGGAGCCGTCTACGAGTCCACGTTCAACGTGTTCTTCAAGCTCAAGTACGCCAAGGTCTACGACGCCGTCCTGGCCACCCCGATGAGGGCGGTGGACGTGGCCCGGGGGGAGATAGCCACCGCCCTGATCCGGGGGGCGGTCTACTCCACCGTGTTCGTGGTGATGATGGCGGCTCTCGGCGACGTGGCCTCGGTGTGGGCGGTGCTGGCCCTGCCGGCGGCGGTGCTGATCGGCTTCGCCTTCGCCGCCGCGGGCATGGCCGCCACCACCTACATGCGGGGCTGGACCGATTTCGACCTGATCCAGCTGGTGATGCTGCCGCTGTTCCTGTTCTCGACCACCTTCTACCCGCTGTCCACCTACCCGCGGTGGCTGCAGATCGTGGTGGAGTGCACCCCGCTCTACCACGGGGTGGTGCTGGAGCGGTCCCTCACCCTGGGCGTGGTCGGCTGGCCGGCGATCGGCGCGGCGGTGTACCTGACGGCCATGGGCGTGGCGGGGGTGGCGGTGGCCGGCCGGCGCATACAGCAGCTCCTGCTCGGCTGAGCCGCTCCCCGCCGTCGCCTAGTCGCCCTCGCCGGCGAATATGGCGTCGACGAACTCCGCGGCGTCGAAGTCCACCAGGTCGGCCGCCCCCTCCCCCAGGCCCACCAGCTTGATGGGTATGGCGAGCTCCGAGCGGATGGCCACCACGATGCCGCCCTTGGCCGTGCCGTCCAGCTTGGTGAGCACCACCCCGGTGACGCCCACCGCGGAGGCGAACTGGCGGGCCTGGATCAGCCCGTTCTGCCCGGTGGTGGCGTCGATGACCAGCAGCACCTCGCTCACCACCCCGGGGGGCCGCTCGGCCACCCGGCGGACCTTCTTGAGCTCCTCCATCAGGTTGGTCTTGGTGTGCAGCCGTCCGGCCGTGTCGGCCAGGACCAGGTCCGAGCCCCGGGCCGCGGCGTGCTGCACGGCGTCGAAGACCACCGCCCCCGGGTCGCCGCCCTCGTTGCCCCGGATGACCGTGGCCCCCACCCGCTCGGACCACATCTCCAGCTGGTCGGCGGCGGCCGCCCGGAAGGTGTCACCGGCGGCCATGACCACCCGGTGGCCGGCCTGCACCTGGCGCAGGCCCAGCTTGCCGATGGTGGTGGTCTTGCCCACGCCGTTGACCCCGACGAACAGCCACACGGTGGTGCCCTCGGCTGCGGTGTGCAGCTCGTGGTCGCCCTGGAGCAGCCGGATCAGCTCCTGCTTGAGTGCCTCGATGAGCTGGTCGGGGCTCTCGATCCCCTCCTTCTTGACCCGGCCCCGCAGGTCCTCCAGCAGCCCGGCAGCCACCGTGGCGCCGACGTCGGCCAGGATCAGGGCCTCCTCCAGGTCCTCCCAGGTCGACTCGTCGATGCGGTCGCGGGAGCGGACCGACGTCAGGTAGCCGCCGAAGAGGGAGCGGGCCCGGCCCAGGCGGTCCCGGAACCGGGGGGGGACCTCGACCGGCGCCTCTTCTACGACCGGGGCCGGCTCCTCGATTACCGGAGGCGGCTCCTCGATTACGACGGTGCCGCCCGCCGGGGGGGCCTCGGCCCCGGGGAGCCCGGTCCCGGGCCGGGGCGGCTGCTTCGGTCGGGCCTCCGGCGGCCTGGTCGGCGGGGCCGGCCGGGCCGGCGGCAGCTTGCTCCGGGACCGGGTGGACACGTACAGGCCGGCCGATCCGATGAGCACTACGGCCACCACGATCAGGACGATGATCAAGGTCAGCATGGTCGTTCGAGCCTACCGGCGGCCGGCCCGGGGCCCGTTCACGGGCTGCGCCGGCTCATTCCGTGAACGCCGGACCACCGCCCGCTCCGGTGGGGCACCCGGGGATGTCGGCGCCGGTCAGGCCTCCGCCTGGGCCGCGGCCGACACCCGCTCGCTCACCACCCGGGAGGACCCTCCGGGGGCCATGGTGACGCCGTAGAGGCAGTCGGCCGCCTCCATGGTGCGCTTCTGGTGGCTGACGATGAGCAGCTGCGCCTCGTTGCGGAACTCGGCGATGAGACCGAGGAAGCGGTGCAGGTTGACGTCGTCGAGGGCCGCTTCCACCTCGTCCATCATGTAGAACGGCGACGGGCGGGACCGGAACACGGCGAAGAGGAACGCCATGGCCACCAGGCTGCGCTCGCCACCGGAGAGCAGCGACAGGCGGCGCAGGTTCTTGCCCGACGGCCGGGCCTCGATCTCGATCCCGGTCTCCAGGGGGTGCTCGGGATCGGTGAGCTTCAGCCGGCCCTCCCCCCCCGGGAAGAGGGTGGAGAAGAGCTTGACGAAGTTCTCGGCCACGTCGGCGTAGGCGGCACCGAACATCTCGGTTATCTCGACGTCGATGGCCTTGATGACCTTCGTCAGCTCCCGCCGGGCGGCCCGCACGTCCTCCAGCTGGGCCTCGAGGAACTGGTGCCGCTCGACCAGGGCCTCGTACTCCTCCAGGGCCAGCGGGTTGATGGGGCCCATCAGCCTCAGCTCCCGCTCCAGCTCGGTGCGGCGGCTGCCGGCGCTGGTACCGGCCGGCAGGGGCGGGCACTCCGCTCCTTTCACCGACTTCGGCTCGCAGTCCAGGTCCCGGCGGATGGCCTCGGTGATGTTCTCCAGCCGGACCCGGGCCTCGGCCTCGTCGAGGTCGATGCGGTTGAGCCGCTCGCGCACCTCCGCCAGTTGGCGCTCGGCCGCCGAACGCTCCCGGCGCAGCTGCTCGAGCCGGCTGCTGCGCTGGCGCTGTTCCTCGGATTCGGCCCTCCGGGCCTCCCGCAGACGGGTCAGGGTCGACTCCAGCTCCGCCTCCCGGGCCCGGACCAGGGCCATCAAGGCATCGGTCACCCCGGCCGCGGACCGGGCCGCCTGGCGGCGGGCGGCCGCCTCGTCGCGCTCGGCCACGTTGCGCCGCAGCCTCTCCTCCACCTCCCGCAGCCGGCGCGACGTCAGGGTCCGCCGCTCCTCCAGGCCGGCGGCCCGGACCTCGAGATCCCGGCGCATGGCGGCCACCGCGGCGGCCCGCTCCGACAGCCGGTACCGGGCGGCCCGCTCGGCGGCTGCCTTCTCGGCCTCGGCGTCGGCCAGGCGCTGCAGTTCGGGCAGCAGGGCCTCCAGCTCGGCCACCCGGGCGGACTCCCGCTCGACCCGTTCGGCCAGCTCCCGGCGCTGGGCCCGGACCGCCTCCAGCTCGTTCGCCCGCTCCGCGGCCTCGGACTCCAGCCGGGCCAGGGCGTCGGACGCGGCCCGTCGCCGGGAGGAGTTGGCTTCCACCGCCCGGCCGGCCGCGGCCCGGGCCGAACGGGCCTGCTCGTGAGCCTGCTTGGCGTCCCTGGCCCCGGTGGCGGCCCGCTCCGCCTCTGCAGCGGCCGTAGCGGCCCGCTCCCTGGCCTCATCCAGGGCGGCGCCGGTGGCTCCCGGACCGGCCGCCCCGGTCCGCCACAGGCCGCCCGAGAAGCGGTCCCCGTCGGGGGTCACCACCACCAGCTGGGGCCTGGCCAGAGCCAGGTCCAGCGCCGGCTCCCATCCGGAGCTCACCACCACGGCCCGGCCCAGCAGGTCGTCGAGGAGGGACTCCACGCCCGGCAGCCGGCCCCGGACGCGGCCCCGCAGGGGTACCGCCCCGGCGGGCAGGTCGGCGCCCCCTCCGGCCCCGGCCGCTCCACCCGGCCCGTCGGAAGCGGCTCCGGCGGCCGGCCCGGGCAGGGCCACCACCGCCCCGGTGGCGGCCATCCGGCGCAGCTCGGCCAGCCCCCTGCGGGCCGAGTCCACGCCGTCGAGGACCACCGCGGCCAGGATCTCACCGGCGGCCGCCTCGAATGCCGCACTGAAGCCGTCGTCGACCTCCACCAGATCGAGGAGCGTGCCGACCACCCCGCCGGCCTGGGCCAGCTTCTCCGCCCCGGCCCGGGCCCGGGCCTGGTCGAGGGCCTGGGCCAGCGCCTCCTCGCGGGCGGCCCACCGGTGGCGCTCGGCGTCAGCTCCCCGGCGGCGCTCCTCGGCCTCGCTGCGGGCCGAGTCGGCCTCGGCCTCGGCCTGGCGGGCGGCGGTGTCGGCGGCGGCCAGCCCGGGAGCCTCCCGGGTCGTCTCCTCCACCACCTCGGCCAGCCGGGCCTGCTCGGCGGCCAGCTTGGCGGCGCGCTCCTCCAGCGAGGCCAGCCTGGAGTCCAGCCGGCGGGTCTCGGCGGAGGTCCGCTCCCCGGCCGAGCGCAGGGCGGTCAGCTCACCGCGCACCTCGGCGGCCGGGTCGGTGGGACGGGCCGGGGCCGAGCCCCACTGCGACTCGAAAGCCTCGGTCTCGGCGGCCAGGACCCGCTCCGCCTCGGCCAGCTCGTCGGCCTCCGGCAGCAGGCGCTCCGCCTCCGCTTCGGTGCCCTCCAGCCGCTCGCTCAAGCTGGCCGCCTCGGCCTCCAGGCTGGAGATCACGTCCTGGTCCACGGTGGCGTTGATGGCCCGTTCGATGGACCGGCGGCGCTCGGCCATGACCGCCGCCAGGCCGCCGGCCCGGGCCCGCAACCCCTCGGCGCGCGACACCAGGTCAGCCAGGTCCGGCCCCGGACCGGACATGGCGACCTCCAGCTCGGTCTCGGCCTGGACGACCTCGGCGTCGAGGCGGCCCAGGCTGCGCCGGACCCGGTCCTCGCCCTCGGCCAGGTCCCGCCGCTCCCGGGCCGCGGCCGACAGCCGGCCCTCGACGGCGCTCAGGTCCCGGCCGTGGAGGAAGCGGCGCACGGCGGCCAGCTCGGCCACCAGGTCGTCGTGACGGCGGGCCGCGTCGGCCTGCTTCTCGAGGGGGCGCAGCTGCCGGCGGACCTCCCGGAGCAGGTCCTGGATGCGGACCAGGCTGGCCTCGGTGGACTCCAGCCGCCTCTCGGACTTCTCCTTGCGGCGGCGGAACTTGAGGATCCCGGCCGCCTCCTCGATCACCAGCCGCCGCTCCTCCGGGCGGGCGTTCAAGATGGCGTCGAGGTTGCCCTGCGAGACGATGACGTGCTGCTGGCGGCCGATACCGGTGTCGGAGAGCAGCTCCTGGATGTCGAGCAGCCGGCACGGCACCCGGTTGATGGCGTACTCGGAGTCGCCGCTGCGGAACAGCGTCCGGGTGATGGTCACCTCGGAGAACTCGATGGGCAGCAGACCGGCGCTGTTGTCGATGGTCAGCGCCACCTCGGCCCGCCCGAGCGCCGGCCGCTTGGGCGTCCCGGCGAAGATGACGTCTTCCATCTTGGCGGAGCGCACCGTGCGGGCTCCCTGGGCGCCGAGGACCCACGCCACCGCGTCCACCACGTTGGACTTGCCGCTTCCGTTGGGGCCCACCACCACCGTGACCCCGGGCTCGAGCTCGAGGGTGGTGGTGTCGGCGAAGGACTTGAAGCCCTTGATCGTCAGCGACTTCAGAAACACGGCAGAGGGAAACTACAACGCCCGGCGCCCATCCCTGAACGCTGCCCCGTCCGGTTTCCGAATTGGTGGACCCTGACCGCCCGGGACGAGCCGCGGGTCGGGCGCCCGGTCAGGGCTGACACCGGGGACAGAAAAAGTTGCTGCGACCGGCGGCTCTGACCCGCTCTATGGGTGTGGCGCAGCGCCGGCAGGGCCGGCCCTCCCGGGCGTAGACGTTGTGGAGCGCCTGGTAGCCGCCCAGCCGGCCGTACAGGTCCCGGTACTGCTCGTCGGCCAGCGACGAGCCCCGGTGCACGACGGCGTCGCTCAGCACCGCCACCGCGGCCCTGAACAGCCGGCGGGCGTCGTCCTCGCCCAGAGTCCCGGCCGGCCGGTCGAAGCGCAGCCCGGCCGCGAAGAGGATCTCGTCGGCGTACATGTTGCCGATCCCGGCGATGCGGGTCTGGTCCATCAGCAGGGGCTTCAACCTGGTGGTGCGCCCGGCCAGCACGGCCACGAAGCGGTCCTCGGCCGGGGCGGCCGGCCCGGCGGCCACGTCGGATCCGGCATCGGGGGCCAGCGGGTCGAGCCCCAGGTTGGACAGCTCCGCCGGTACGGCACCCGGGCCGGCCGCCGTCGACACGAACACCTCGCCGAAGGTGCGGGGATCGACGAAGCGCAGCTGACGGCCGTCGTCGAAGGTGAAAGCCACATGGGTGTGTCTGACCGGCGGGTCGGCGGGGACGGCGAGCAGCAGCTGGCCGCTCATGCCCAGGTGGATCACCACCACGTCACCGCTGTCGAGGTGCATGAGCAGGTACTTGCCCCGCCGGCCGGCGCCGAGCAGCTTGCGGCCCTGCGCCCTCTCCACCAGCTCCCCGGGGCGGTGGTGGCGCCGCAGGGTCCGGGCGCCGGTGGCGGCGACGTGGTCGATCACCCGACCGGAGAACTCGGAGTCGACGTCGCGCCGGACGGTCTCGACCTCGGCCAGCTCGGGCACTATCCGGCGGTCTCGGCGGCGGCTCGCAGCCGCTCCCACGCCTCCCGGGCCGCCGCCTGCTCCGCCTGCTTCTTGGACCGGCCCCGGCCGGACCCCTGGGCCTGGCCCTGCACGTGGACCGTCGCCTCGAACTCCTTGGCGTGGTCGGGCCCCTCGTCGCGCAGGACGTACCGGGGCAGCTGGTCGAAGGTCCGGGCGCAGAGCTCCTGCAGCCGGGTCTTGTAGTCCTGGCCACCGGGACCGGCCGCCGCCTCCTCGATGCGGGCCCCGAACAGGCCCATCACCGCGGCCTCGGCGGCTCCCCAGCCCCTGTCCATGTAGACGGCGCCGATCAGCGCCTCGGTGGCGTCGGCCAGGATGGACGGCTTCTCCCGGCCCCCGGACTGGTCCTCACCCTTGCCGAGCATCAGCGCCGGGCCCAGGTCCAGCTCGGCGGCCACCTCGGCCAGGGCCGCGGAGTTGACCACAGACGCCCGCACCTTGGTCAACTCCCCCTCGGGGATGTCGGGGTAGGTGCGGAACAGATGGGCGGTGACTATCAACCCGAGGACCGAGTCACCGAGGAACTCCAACCGCTCGTTGGACTCCCAGCCGGGATTCTCCGCGCACCACGAGCGGTGCCGCAGGGCCTGCAGGAGCAGATGCCCGTCGGCCACGTCCCAGCCCATCCGGTGGGCCAGGGCCTGGCGAACGGTGTCTGCGGATGGGACAGGAACCGACTCTCCGGGCAGAAGTTCTCCAGTCGACGGGCTAACGGGCGGGGCCGGCCTCAGGAGTTCTGCAATTTGGCCAGGACGTAGTCGACGGCGTCGCGCACCGTCTTCAGGTCCTCCAGGTCCTCGTCGTCGATCCGGAACCCGACCGTGCGGTCGGACAGCTCCTCCTCGAGGGCCTCGACCAGCTCGATGAGGGCCAGGGAGTCGGCCCCGAGGTCGTCGCCGAACGACGCCCCCTCGGAG
>JAKAXN010000165.1 GCA_021816565.1 Actinomycetes bacterium | reverse complement strand
TCCACGACGTCCCCCACGACCAGGTCCTGGCCGCCTGGCCCCACGCCGCGGTGGCGGTGGTGCCGTCGGTGTGGCCGGAGCCGTTCGGGATGGTGGCGGTGGAGGCCATGGCCGCCGGGGTGCCGGTCGTGGCGTCGGCCACCGGCGGTCTGGTGGACATCGTCGAGGACGGGGTGACCGGTTTACTGGTCCCACCCGGGGATCCCGACGCCCTGGCCGCAGCGGTGCGCTCGCTGCTCGACGACCCGGACCGGGCCCGCCGTCTGGGCCGGGCCGCAGCTCGCGAGGCCGAGCGCTTCGCCACCACCCGGGTCGTGGACCAGCTCGTGGAGCTGTACCGGAGCCGGGCTACCAACGACACCTGAGCCATCCCGGGCACCGCCCCCGGGCATCGCGAACGGGCCGGTTGCCAGCCGCTACCGGGCGGGTGCCCTAGCGGTGCGTCAGGTGCTTGAGCCGCCGGCCGGCGTAGCCACCGGCGGTCACCGCCCCGACGCCCACGAGGGTGAAAGCCTCCGGACGGGGGCCGCGCACCAGACGGCCGCTGACCCCCGGAATCAGGGTGCGGGTGACATATGAGCTGTCATATCCCATGGACAGGGAGCCGTAGAGGCGGCGGATCTCCGCCTTGGACTGGCCCTCCACCAGTGACCTCCTGGCGATGTAGCGCCAGGTGAGCCGGCTGCGGGGCACCCAGTGGTAGACCAGCGCCTCGGGCTGGTACCAGATCGAGCTGGTGCCGAACTCCTCGCGTAGCTTCTCGGAGATGGCCAGCTCCTCGTTGGCCCCGCTCTTCTTGCCGCCGACCGGGCCGAAGGCGTTGGAGAAGCCGCCGACCGCGTCGAGGGCGCTCCGGCGGAACGCCATGGTGGAGCCGATGGGCCGGGAGATGGGGCCGGGGCCCTCCGGGTGGCCGGCGTAGGTGCAGCCCACCAGCCACAGCAGCTCCGGCGGGACCTCGCGGGCCCCCGCCTCGTACTCGGGCAGGATGCGGCCGCCCACCGCCACGATGCCCGGATCGTTCTCGAACGGGGCCACGATGGCGGCCAGCCACCCGTCGGTCGGTCGCACGTCATCGTCGATGAAGACGATCAGGTCGCCGGAGGCGGCTGCCACGCCGGTGTTGCGGGCATCCACCGCCCCCCGCCCGGTGGAGGCCATGACCCTGACCCCACGCCCCCCGTACTCGGCGGTGGCCACCCGCTCGACCGCGGCATTGTTGTCGACCGACAGGATGATCTCGTCGGCCGGCCGGTCGTTGGTCAGCACCCCGTCCAAGCAGCGGCGCAGCCCCGGGAGGCGCTCCACCGCGTAGGCGGTCACGATCACCGTGGTCGTCAGCTTCTGCTCCGGCTGCAGTTGGTTGTCCACCAGTTCCTCGTCTCGGTTCGCGACTGTCATGTCCTTCGGGCCCGGGCTGTCAGGCCGGATCGCCGGAGCGGACCGGCCGGCTGTCGGGGGCGGTGGCCTCAGCCTCCTCGGCCCAGCTGCGCACGACCCGGGCCGGCGCCCCGGCCACCACGCAGTGGGACGGTACGTCCTTGGTGACCACCGAATTGGCGGCGATCACCACGTCGTCGCCGATGGTGACCCCGGCGATGATGGTGACCTTGCAGCCCACCCACACGTTGTCCCCGATCACGATCGGGGCCGTCCAGAACGGCTTGTCCCAGAACGAGTCATGGGCCCACTCGGGGCCGAAGCAGTGGGTCATGTCGTGGATGGCCACACCCTCGGCGAAGCCGCTGTTGCGGCCGATGGTGATCGACTCCATGCACGACAGCTGGGTGTCCCTCGAGAAGTGGCAGCCCGGGCCGATCCTGACCCGCCCGGTCACCGAGCAGGTGAAGCGGCCGAGAAAGCGGGTGTGGGCCCCCACGTCGAACTCCGCGTCGGGCCCGAACTCGAACCAGCAGTCCTTGCCGCGGTAGAACAGGCCGCCCTTCACCTGCCGGTAGCGGGCCCGCATCCAGATGAACCGGCCCATCGCCGCGAAGTTGTGCCAGGCCAGCCGGGGGCGCCTGATCGGGGGAAGCGGCCGGGCCGTCTCCGCGGTCTGCACCGAGGTCCTTCTCGCGACTACGTCGGCGGGAGCAGGATTCACATCGGACCATCTTCGCCGGAGGCACGGCGAACTCCTGCCGCCAGCGAACCGTTCCCGGACCGGAAACCCGGTCCCGGCCACCGCGGCCGGCCCCGGAGTGGGTAGCGTCGTAGGCCCTACTAGCGCGCGAAGGCAGGACGGTTTTGGAAAAAGCGGCGGTCGTTCTACTGAGCGGCGGTCTCGACTCGACCACGGTGCTGGCCATCGCCCGGTCGCAGGGCTACCGCTGCTACGCCCTCAGCTTCGACTACGGCCAGCGCCACGAGGTGGAGCTCCGGGCGGCCCGCCGGGTGGCGGATGCGCTCGGGGCCGAGCGCCATGTGGTGGCCCGCATCGATCTCCGCCAGTTCGGGGGGTCCGCCCTGACCGCAGACCTGGAGGTGCCCAAGTCGACCAGCGTCGACGACCTCGGCGGCGGCATCCCGATCACCTACGTGCCGGCCCGCAACACCATCTTCTTGTCCTTCGCGTTGGCCTGGGCCGAGACGCTCGAAGCCTCCGACCTGTGGATCGGGGTCAACGCCTTGGACTACAGCGGCTACCCCGACTGCCGACCGGAATACATCGCGGCGTTCGAGACCATGGCCAACCTGGCCACCAAGGCGGGGGTGGAGGGCCGGGTGCGGACCCGGGTCCACACCCCGCTGATGCAGATGACCAAGGCGGACATCGTCCGCCGGGGGCTGGAGCTGGGCGTCGACTACGGCCTGACCCACAGCTGCTACGACCCGGGCCCCGCCGGGCGTCCGTGCGGGGCGTGCGACTCGTGCCTGCTGCGGGCCAAGGGGTTCGCCGAGGCCGGAGCGGTGGACCCGCTCACGGTGTGAGCTGATGGCATCCCCGGAGGCCGACCGGCGCGGCGCGTATCGGGTCAAGGAGATCTTCTACACCCTCCAGGGGGAGGGGGCCCGGTCCGGCCGGCCGGCGGTGTTCTGCCGGTTCTCCGGGTGCAACCTGTGGTCCGGGCGGGAGCGCCAGCGGGACCGGGCGGTGTGCCGGTTCTGCGACACCGACTTCGTCGGCACCGACGGGCCCGGCGGGGGGCGCTTCGCCACCGCGGAGGCGCTGGCCGCCGCCGTCGCCGCGGCGTGGCCGGCCACCGCCTCGGGGGCCGGAGGCCGGCCGTATGTCGTCTGCACCGGCGGGGAGCCGCTGCTCCAGCTCGACGGCCCGCTGGTGGACGCCCTGCACGAGCGGGGTTTCGAGGTGGCCATCGAGACCAACGGCACCCGGCCGGTGCCCCACGGCGTGGACTGGGTGTGCGTGAGCCCCAAAGCCGGCGCCCCCCGGGTGGTGTCGGCGGGCGACGAGCTGAAGCTGGTCTACCCGCAGGCCGGCCTGGCCCCCGAGGAGGTGCAGGACCTGGACTTCACCCACTTCTTCCTCCAGCCGATGGACGGCCCGGAGCGCTCCGCCACCACCGAGGCCGCCGTGCGGTACTGCCTGGAGCACCCCCGGTGGCGGCTGTCGCTGCAGACCCACAAGCTGATCGGCATCCCCTGATGGAAATCTTCCGCGAGTTCACCTTCGAAGCGGCCCACCGCCTGCCCCACGTCCCCGAGGGCCACAAGTGCGCCCGGCTGCACGGACACTCCTTCCGGGTGGAGATCCACGTGACCGGCCCGGTCGACCCGTCCACCGGCTGGGTCATGGACTTCGCCGACCTGAAGGCGGCCTTCGCCCCGCTCCACGACCAGCTGGACCACCGGTACCTCAACGAGGTGGATGGTCTGGAGAACCCGACCAGCGAGAACCTGGCCCGCTGGATCTGGGACCGCCTGGCGGCCTCCCTGCCCCTCGACCGGGTGGTGGTGCGCGAGACCTGCACCTCCGGCTGCGTCCACCGCGGGGACGGCCCGGCCCGGTGAACCGGGCCTAGATCCGGTTGTACCAGTGTTCGGCCTGGCGCAGCCGCCGCTGCAGCTGCTCCACCGTGGCCTCCGTGACCCGGCGGACCCCGGCCAGGCGGTTCAGCTCGGCGTTCACCTTGGCGTGGGGCCAGCCGGTCTTGTGGGCCAGAGCCCGGGCCAGCTCGGCGTTGGCGTCGCGTAGGCGGTTCTTGAGCTCCCTGCGGGTCAGGAGCACCCCCTGGCCCCCGGCCCCGGCCGCTCCGGTCAGCTGCTGGCCGGCCGGCCCGGCCAGCACCGGCAGGTCCACCACCAGGCTCTCGTCGAGGTCCTCGCCGCTGTCGGCCGGGCCCCCGTCGCCGTCGTCGGAGAGCAGACCGGACCCCCCGGCCGAGTGGGCATCGCTGTCGTGCATGTCGGTGGCCACCGCCGAGATGACCGCGAACAGCGACAGCTGCTCGGAATCGGGCGCCGGCTCCTCCCGCAGCTCGTCGAGGGCGGCCGGGTCGGCCTCGGGTTGCTCCTCGGTGTCGCGGCGCAGACTGTGCCGGCGGGTCTCGGCGATACGGTAGGCCCAGCCCCGCAGCCGGGAGTCGTCGGGGATGAAGAGGTAGGCCCGCTGGTTGGGCACCCCGACCGTCCAGCGCACCAGGCGGCCCACCGCCTGGCGGAAGAACAGTTCGGTGGTGGTCGTGGTGGCGTAGACCCCGACGCGCAGGCGCGGGATGTCCACGCCCTCGGACACCATGCGCACGGCCACCAGCCACGGCTCATCCGACGTCGCGAACGCGGCGATGCGGTCCGACGCGCCGGCGTCGTCGGAAGTGGCCACCACCGCCTTGACCCCGTGGCGCCAGGCCAGGGCGTCGGCTATGCCCCGGGCGTGGTCCTGGTCGGTGGCGATGACCAGGCCGCCGGCGTTGGGATGGTGGCGGCGCAGGTCCATCAGGCGCTCGTGGGCCGCCTTCAACACGGTGGGAAGCCAGTCGCCGTCGAGGGACAGCGCCGCCCTCAGACGCTGGTTGGCCCGCACGGTGTCGAGGGCGTCGTCGAAGCTCGCCGACCAGGTGGAGCCGTCGGGGGCGCTCCACTCCATCTGGCCGTTGGCCCGGGGGAAGTACACCGGGCGGACCACCCGCCCGTCGGCCAGCGCCTGCCCGTACCCGTACTCGTAGTCGGGGCGGGCCTCGTCGAGCTCGTAGCGCAGGAACGGGATGCTCTGGGTGTCGGAGCGGAACGGAGTGCCCGACAGCGACAGGCGCAGGGCCGCCCGGTCGAACGCCTGGCGCACCGAGGAGCCCCAGGCCCGGTCGTCGCCGGCGTGGTGGATCTCATCGAAGATGACCATGGATCCGGCCGCCTGGGACGCCAGGAGGGGGGCGCACACGGCCACCTGCTGGTAGGTGGTGACGATCCCGTGCATGTCCGGCGGGAGGGTCCCGTCGGCCGGCGTCCACTGATGGTCCAGGTGGACGCCGAAGGAGGCGGCCGCCGCGGCCCACTGGCGTTTGAGGTGGGCGGTGGGGGCAACCACGATCAGCCGCCGGGGGCCGTCCGGCGCGGCCAGCCGGTTGACCGCCGCCGTCAGGGCGAAGGTGGTCTTGCCGGCACCGGGGGTGGCCACGGTCAGGAAGTCGGATGCCGGCGCCTTCAAGAAGCGCTCGAGCGCTTCCTTCTGCCAGGGGCGGAGATGGACGCGGCGGGTCAAGGTACGGGCAGAGGCACGGGAAGAGGAGGGGGGTCCAGCAGTCTGCCACGCCCCCGCCCGTCCCCGGGCGGCGCCCGTCCCGGTCCGGCGGTCAGCCGCAGGCGTAGTCCGGGTCGTACTGCGCCGGTCCCCCGGAGGTCCCGTACCCGTACTGCACCAGGGTCATCTTCCCCCCGGCGAAGGAGAAGCCGCCGTTGGAGCAGAACGCCGTGGCCGAGTAGGCGTCGCCGGTCACGTAGTCGGCCCCGGCAGCCCAGATCGGTATCCCCGGGAAGCTGAGGGACCCGGCGATGCGGGGCCACTGGTACGAGGTGGAGTAGATCCCCGCCCCCACGCCGGTCGAGTGCAGCCCGTCGATGGCCCCCCGGATGACCGCGGCGTTCGTGGTCAGGTTCGACGACCAGTAACCGCTCTCCACGTCGAGCCACCAGAACGCCGGCTTCACCCCCACGCTGTTGGAGTACGCCACCCAGTGGCGGGCCCAGAAGTAACCGAAGTTGTAGCCCTCACAGGTGGTGTTGCCGTTACAGGTCCCTCCCGGGCCGCTCAGGGACTGCGCCGGGGCGGGCGAGGGGAGGGCGTCGCCGAAGATGTAGGCCGACATGTTCTGGCCGGCCCAGGCCGCCTGCTGGGTGTAGCAGGGGTTGGGGCTGGCGTCGATGGCCCCGCCCGATACCTGCACCACGGCGAAGCTGCGCGGCGTCGGGAGGCTCCCGCACTGCCAGCGGGAGACGTCGTAGCCGAGGGTGCCGCCCACAGGGATGCCGCTGCCGTGGGTGGCGCCGACGCTGCCGTGGGTGGTGGAGATCAGGGTGGTGAAGGGCGCCGGGCTCGAGGACCCCCCGGCCGATCCGAGGAACGGGGCGTCGCCGAAGGTGAAGACCCCGCCGTCGGCAGCTGCCAGCCAGTACCCCCGACCGTCGGGGGTGGCAGCCATCCCCACGATCGGCCTGGCCAGGCGCATACCGCCGGTGGAGCCGTAGAAGTGGGCGTCGCCGAAGCTGAAGATCCCCCCGTCGCGGGCCACCAGCCAGTACCCCTGGCCGTCGGGGGTGGCGGCCATGCCCACGATGGGCTGGTTGAGGTGGACGGCGCCGGTGGAGCCGTAGAAGTGGGCGTCGCCGAAGCTGAAGATCCCCCCATCGGACGCCACCAGCCAGTACCCCTGGCCGTCGGGGGTGGCGGCCATGCCCACGATGGGCTGGTTGAGGTGGATGGCCCCGGTGGAGCCCCGGAAGGGGGCGTTGTAGGAGAACACCCCGCCGTCGGAGGCGACCATCCAGTAGCCCCCCGTGGTCGGGTCGGCGGCCATGCCCACGATGGGCCGGTTGAGGCGGATGCCCCCGGTGGAGCCGTAGAAGTGGGCGTCGCCGTAGCTGAAGATCCCCCCGTCGGAGGCCACCATCCAGTAGCCCTGGCCGTCGGAGGTGGCGGCGGAGCCGACTATCGGCCGGTTGAGCGGCGTCCCCCGCAGGGAGCCGAACCACTGGGCGTCGTAGCTGTACACCCCGCCGTCGGATGCAGCCAGCCAGTATCCCGGTGTAACCGCCGGGGTGGCGGCGGCCGCCGCCTGGGTGGTCGCGGCCGCCGCCTGGGTGGTCGCGGCCGCCGCCTGGTGGACCGGGCCCCCGACCAGCAGCGCCACCCCCGCACCCGTCAGGGCCATCACAGCGGTGGACACCCGCCTCGTGACAGCACCGATCCGGCGCGCGCGCCGCGTTGTACCAACCTTCACTCTCTACCTCCCGCCCGCGATCCGCGCTCGCGCCGAGTTGTCGCTCCCTTTTCGGAACAAGGCATCGGCGCAACGGGGAGCCACCTTGAACCGGGTCACGCCCAGTCCCGCACCCGACCGCTCAGAACGGTCAATCCGCCCGGGCCGGGACCGGCACCCGGTGACCGCATTCGCCGAGCGGACATTTTCCCCGGATGGCCGCCCGGACCGGAGGTACGACTGATTGCGGGTGCCGGCGGCGGGTAGCTCGTCGCCACCCGGAAGCGAAGAGCCGGAGTGGATTGCCAGGAGCGGAGCTCGATATGAGTCATGAGTTGAGTAGCCGGGAGCTACGCCGGTCCGTCCGGCGGCACGTGGAGTCCATGGGGGCCTCTCCGGGGGAGATCGCCAACTCCCTCGCCGCGGGCGGAGCCCGGGGCATACCGGCGGAGGTCAGCGAGTGCGTACTCGCCCGGTACATGCAGGCGGTGATCGGCGTCGAGGCCTCCGTCCGGCGCATCGTGGTCAAGGAGCGGTCCATCCGGCTGTACCGGCACGGCTGCCGGCTCCCGGTGGTGGTGACGCTGCCCCTGGCCGCCTCCAAGTTCATCCGGGCCTTCGACTCCGGCTGCTACCCGGAGCTGATCGACGGGCTCGGAGTGCTCGACCGGGGGTACCGCTTCGGGGTGGGCGGGATCGCCGGCCCGTCCGGGGATCAGGCCGGGCAGGGCCTGGGCCTGTTCTCCTAGCCTCGGGCCCGTCGCCCCGAGTCCCCTGGCTGGAGGTCCGGCGGTCGCTGATGCCTTGCGGTCAGACGGTAGGTTCGGCCTCGGCCGGCCCGGATCCGACCGCCGCCTCCCGGCCGGCGCCCGCACGGGAGCGCATCTGCCGCTCCGACTCGGCCGCCGAGGCCACGTCGGTCGGGTAGGTGCGACGGGCCCGCAGCGCGAAGTAGCCGCTCACGGCCAGGGGGGCCAGCATCACCAGAAAGGCGTAGTCCAACCCGTGGGCTGACGCCGCCGAGACGCGGGCGGCCTTGTCGTTGACGCCTGACCCCAGGCTGGTACCGCCCGGGCTGCCGAACATCTGTGAGACGAATCCGAACAGCAGGGGGGCGAACGCTTCGAGCAGGGTCCGGATGAAGGTCCGGATGGCCTCCGTCCGACCCCACATGCGCGACGGGACCACGTCCAGGCGGGCCGCGTCTCCGGGGGAGTTGGGGCCCGACAGGAAGGCGGCGGCCACCAGGACCAGCGGCAGGGCCAGGCCCAGGCTGTGGCTGAGCAGGGCGGGGATGAAGATGACGGCGGCACCCAGGTAGCCCACGCCGGCGACCACCAGACGGGCGTCGACGCGGCCCCGGCCCAGCCACCGGTCGGCCAGGCGGCCACCCCCGATTATGCCGGCGATGGCGGCCACCCCCACCGCCACGGCCAGGAGGGTGGCGATGGACTGGCTGATGCCGTACTGGCCCCGGGCGAATATCACGGCGAAGCTCTTCAGCCCGGCGTAGAAGAAGTATCCGAGGGCCGACGAGACGATCAGCAGCACGTTGGTCCGTACCCGGAGCACCCACCGCAGGGCGTCGAGGATGCCCATCCGGTCAGGGTCCCTCCGGATCACGATCTCCGGGTTGGGGTCTATGTCCAGCTCCTCCACCCGATGGAGGGGCATGGCATCCTCGTCCGGGCCGCCGACACCCTGAGCAGCGGCCGGCGTCCGGCCCGGTTCCCCCTCGGCTTCGGCTGCGGTGGTGATCTCCTCCGAACCCAGCTCGATCCAGCTCTGGCCGCCCCGCGCCGGCTCGGGCAGGTAGCGGTGGACCACCCAGGCCAGCACCAGGCTCGGGGCGGCCAGCACTATGAAACCGGCCCGCCAGCCGATGGCCGAGCCGATGTCGCCGGAGACCAGCAGCCCGGCGCCGGCGCCGAGCAGCTCGCCGGTGAGGATGAACCCGTAGATCCGTGACCTCTCGGCGGCCGGGAAGAAGTCGCCGGTGAGCGATCCCACCGCCGGTCCGGCCGTGGCGGTGACCGC
>JAKAXN010000164.1 GCA_021816565.1 Actinomycetes bacterium | reverse complement strand
GCCGCCCCCCGGAAGGATCCCAAGACCGGGACGTGGTTCTTCGTGGTAGATGTCGGACCGGGACCAGGTGGCAAGCGCCGCCAGGTCTACAGGCGGGGGTTCGCCACCAAGAGACTGGCTCAGGAAGAGCTGGACAAGATCAGGGACCAGGGCCGTACGAACCGCTACGTCGCCCCAGTCCGCCTGACGGTCAAGGATTACCTCGAGCAGTGGGTAGCAGGCCTGCCGACGACCGGCCTGCGGCCCTCGACTGTTGACGGCTACCGGAGGAACATGAACTACGTGATCCCCGTCCTCGGAGGCCGGCGGCTCGACAGCATCACCCCGCTCGACCTCGACCAGCTGTACTCGCAGCTGCTTGTGTCAGGGCGTAGGCAGAAGCGCGGCCCGCTGTCGAAACGGTCGGTGTTCTACATCCACTCGGTACTGCACAGGGCCCTGTCAGATGCCGTCCGGAAGGGGATCCTCGCCCGCAACGTCGCCGACTACGCCAGCGCACCGTCGCCGAAATCCACCCGCCCCCCCGAGGCAGCTTGGTGGACCCCGGCCGAACTTCGCACCTTTCTCACCGCGACGGCAGAGGAGCCCTTAGGGCCACTGTTCCGGGTGGCCGCCATGACCGGTATGCGCCGTGGCGAGGTGTGCGGACTGCGTTGGTGCGACGTCGACTTGGACGCGGCGCGTATCGAGGTGCGCCAGCAGCTCAACGTGGTCCGTTCTCCTGGAGCAGCGAACGGTGGATTGGTGTTCTCGGAACGCACGAAGACCGACCACGGCCGACGGTCCATCGACATCGACCCCACGACGGTGTCGGCGCTGCGTTCCCAGCGCAAGCGCCAGGCTGAACAGCGCCTGTTCGTCGGCGCTGGGTGGTCGAACGATCACGATCTCGTGTTCACGAACCCGGCGGGCCGCCCGCTGGACCCCGAGTCCGTCGCCAAGGTCTTCGAACGCCGGGTGGCCAGGCTCGGACTCAAGCGGATCCGCTTCCATGACCTCCGCCATTCGCACGTCGCCCACCTGATTGCCGCGAAGCAGCAGCCGCTCAAGATCGCCAAGCGGCTCGGCCATGCGTCCGCCGCTTTCACTCAGGACCGTTACGGCCATCTGTTCGAGGATGCGGATTCGCAGGCTGCCGCTGCTGTCGCCGCCATGGTCGACGAAGTGTTGTGATCAAACCGTGATCACGGCCTGCACTTCATGTCATTTCCCAGGGCGACCCAAGCCCGTGAGCTGCGGAAACGCCCGAATGGCGAGGTGCCCGGAGCGGGAATCGAACCCGCACGGCCTTGCGGCCAATGGTGTTTGAGACCATCGCGTCTGCCTATTCCGCCATCCGGGCGGGCACTGTCACCAGCGGACCCGGAGCCTAGCCTCCCACCGCTTCGCCGACCGGGCCGGGTCCGCGCCGGCCGACCGGTCCAGGCCGGCTTGCACCGGTCTAGGCCGGCTTGCCGGCCAGGGGCAGGGTCAGACGGGCCAGGAGATCCTCGTCGCCGCCTTCCACGGCGAGCTCCGACCCGGCGGCCAGGGCCAACCGGCGGAGTTGGCCCAGGCTCTCGGACTCGGACGGACCCAGCACCCGCTGGTGCACCGTCACCGCATCGGGCGACACGGTCACCACCATGTCCTCACCGGCGCGGGCCATGGCCCGGACCAGCTCGACCCCGAGACGGACGGTGGCCGCGGCGTGGGGCAGGTCCGACAAGGCCAGCGGGCCGGACGAGTCGACCCGGCCCGGGGTGCCGATGACCTCCCGGACGATGGCCATCTCCGTGGCCAGCACCGCGCCGAGGGTCTCGTCCCACTCGACCGGCAGCGGCACCCCGGGGCCGACGACCTCGGACCACTCCCGCTCGCAGCGGATCCGCTCCAGCTGCCACAGCACCGCACCGGCGCCAGGGGTCACCACGGCCGACACCCGCCGGTCCGCGGCGGCGGCCTCGGCCCGGATGATCTCCGCCTGCAGCTGCTCCGCCCGGCTGTCGGCCTCCGCCAGTCGCTTCTCGGCGTCGTCGGCCGAAGCCCGCGCCGCCGTGGCCTCGGCCCGGGCCCGGTCCAGCTCCACCCCGGCCTGCTCGGCTGACCGGCGGGCCTCGTCGGCCTCGCGGCGGGTACGGGCCAGCTCCTCGGAGGCCCCCTCGGTCTCCCGCCGCTGGCGCGAGACCGTCTGCGAGCTGCGTCGGACGCTGACAGCCAGGGCCACGAGGGCGATCACGGCGACGGCCAGGGCGGTGGCAAAAGCGGCGGTCATCGACCTCGAAGCTAGCGACCCGGCGGCCGGGGGACCGCCACCGGGACCCGGATCGCCGGCCCCCGGGACCCGTCCCGGACAGGCCCGGCCATCCAGGATCCGCCGGAGGCATCAAAAATTCGCTTTCGCGGTAAGAACCCTGCCATGGAATGGTGCGTGGACACCCGCACACCGGGGGCTCCCGCCTCGTTGGAGGAGGAGATCTGCGCCCATCTGGATCGTCACTCCAGTGAGCCCGTGGTGGTCGAACTGGCCCGGCCCCTGATCCGCCGGGGCCTGGACGGTCTCCCACCCGGGCCCATGTGGGTCTCGCTCGAGTGGGAGGAGCAGGAGGGCCGACTCCAGATCCGCTCCCTGCGGGACGGACCGCTGCCCGGCACCCCGGCGGGGCCCGGGCTGACGCGGGCCCATGAAGTGGCAGCGGGACTGATCTCCGACCACGGCGACGACGAAGGGGTCAGCGTGGCCCTGCGGGTGGCCCGGATCGCGGAGCGCGATATCGATCCCGGCCCGGCGGACCCGGAGTTGCTACCCGACGACCGCCCGGCGCACCTTCTCGGCCTGATCGGGTCGGAGATCGCCTCCGGGCGCAGTCTGGAGGAGGCCGCGGCCCGCGCCGGGGCCACCCTGGCCGAGCGGGAGATCCGCCGCCGGGGCCCGGCGCGCGACGCCGCGGAGCTGGCCCGGGCGCTGGCCGAGACCGAGGAGGGCCTGGGCGCCGAGTTCGAGGTGCTGTCGGCCGACGGGGGAACGGCGGTGGTCCGCAACGGCCGCTGCCCCTTCGGCTCCACCGCGCCGGCCATGTGCCGCCTCACCTCCGCGCTGGCCGGCGGCCTGGCCGCCCGGGCGTCGGGCCACGCCGAGGTCAACGTGGTGGAGAGCCTGGCCGCCGGGGACCACGAGTGCCGCCTGGTCATCGACATGACCGACGCCCAGCCGAGCCCGGTCTCGCACCGGTACTCCTGGCCGCAGGCCGCCGAGGAGAGGCCCCCGGCCAAGGGGTCCCGCAGCTTCCAGGTCAGCCTGTCGCTGCAGCTGCCCCGTGACCGGCTGAGCGTCCCGGTCACCCGCCACCTGATCCGCTCCGCCATGAAGGAGGTGGGCGTGATCACCGAGGACGCCGACGCGGTGGAGCTGGCGGTCACGGAGGCGTGCGCCAACGTGATCAACCACTCCGGGCCCGGTGATGCCTACGACGTCACCGTGGCCATCGGCGCGGAGTCGTGCCACATCCGGGTGGTCGACGTGGGACGCGGCTTCGACCACGCTGCTCTCAGCCTGCCGTCCATGTCCGACGCCAACGCCGAACACGGGCGGGGGGTGGCCCTCATGCACGCCCTGGTGGACCAGGTGCGCTTCGAGTCCGAGCCGGAGCGGGGTACGGTCGTGCACCTGGTGAAGTTGCTGCGCTTCGACGACTCGGCCACGGCCCGCCGGCTCATGCTCGAGAGCGGCTGAGCGGGAGCTAACACCGCTAACCCCCGCCCGGCCCCCGGGGCGGCTTAGCTGGTGGCGCAGGTGGTTACCTTTGGTGCTTCCGTCCGGTCCAACCGGATGTCGGCTCCCGCCGCCTGTCCGCCACCCCGACCGCAGCCCCCACCGCAGGAGGTCCCGCCGCTTTGCCCGCCTTCGTATTTCCCGGCCAAGGATCGCAACGGCCGGCCATGGGAGAGCCCTGGAGGGACCATCCTTCGTGGGAGATCGTGGAGGAGGCCTCGCAGGCGGCCGGCAGGGACATCGGCCGTCTCCTGATCGACGCCGGCGAGGAAGAGCTGACCGAGACCCGCAACGCCCAGCTGGCGACCTTCACGTTCTCGCTGCTGGTGCTGGACGCGGTTGAGCGGCTCGGTATCGCCCCGACCCGGGTGGCCGGTCATTCCGTCGGGGAGTACAGCGCCCTGGCGGCCAGCGGCATCCTGGGCTTCGAGGAGTCCGTGCAGGTCGTGGCCGAGCGCGGCGAGGCCATGCAGGCGGCGGCCGACGCTGCGCCCGGGGTGATGAGCGTGGTGTACGGCTGCGACGCCGACACCGTCGACATCGCCTGCCGGCTGGCCGACGGCGAGGTGTGGGTGGCCAACTTCAACAGCACCGAGGAGACGGTCGTCGCCGGCGATCCGGCGTCAGTGGAGCGGGCCGCCACCCTGGCTCTCTCCATGGGCGCCCGCCGGGTCACCCCGGTCCGGGTGGGAGGGGCCTTCCACACCCCGTTCATGTCCCCCGCCCGGGACCGGCTGCGCAAGGTGCTGGCGACCACCACGTTCCACGATCCCGACACCCCGGTGGTGGCCAACGTCGACGGTCGCTTCCACTCCTCGGGCGAGGACTGGAAGGTGCTCCTGTCGGCCCAGCTGTGCAGTCCCCTCCGGTGGCACCAGAGCGTGCTGCGCCTGGCCGGCGTGGCCGACCCCCACCTGGACGCCGAGCAGCTGTTCGTCGAGCTCGGACCCGGGGACTCCCTGTCGGTGATGATCCGGCGGACCCTGCCGAGCGTGGCCACCGTCAAGGTCTCCACCCCCGCGGACCTCGACGTGCTGGTCGACGCGGTGTCGGGCGACAGCGCCCTGCACGCCTACGCCGCCGGCCACCAGGGGGAGCTTCTCTACGTGAGCGAGCGGGTGGTCATCAGCCCCTCGGCCGGCGTGTTCGAACCGGCGGGCGGGGACCCGCCCACCTCGGGCGACCGGATAGAGGTCGGCACCCTGCTCGGCACGGTGTCGGGCGTCGAGGTGCTCTCGCCGTTCGCCGGGGTGCTCGAGGGATGCCTGGCACAGCCGGGTGAGCGGGTCCAGGCCGGCCAGCCGATCGTCTGGCTCCACGCGTCATGACCGGCGTGACCATCACCGGGTGGGGCACCGCCCTGCCGGAACGGGTGGTGACCAACGAGGACATCACCACGCTGTTCGACACCAGCGACGAGTGGATCTTCGAGCGCAGCGGGATCAGGCGCCGACGGGCCGCCACCGGCCCGTTCGTGCAGCCGCCGGTCCCCGCCGATCCGCCCGAGAGCGGGCTGGGCACCACCGCCACACTCGCCGCCGAGGCCGGCCGGCGGGCTCTGGAGCGGGCCGGCGTGGGCGCCGGCGACATCGGGCTGCTGATGCTGTGCACCACCACCCCCGACCAGCTGATACCGGCCACCTCCGCTTCGGTGGCGGCGGCCCTCGGCATCGGGGGCGGGGCCATGGACCTCAATGCGGCGTGCGCCGGCTTCACCTACGGGCTGGTGGCGGCCAGCGGGCTGATCGCCTCGGGGGCGGAGCGGATCCTGCTGATCGGGGCCGAGACGCTGACCAGGGCCACCAACTGGGAGGACCGCACCAACGCCTTCCTCTTCGGAGACGGGGCCGGCGCGGTGGTACTCGAGGCGGTCCCGGGCGAGGGCTCACTCCTCGGCTGGGACCTCGGGGTGGACGGCAACCTGGTCCACCTCCTCTACGCCAACCACGGATCCGGGATGGTCATGCGGGGCAAGGAGGTGTTCCGCCGGGCGGTGCTGGCCACCGTGCAGTCGGCCACCACCTCGCTGGAGAAGGCCAAGCTCGGCATCGACGACATAGCCCTGTTCGTACCGCATCAGGCCAACATCCGGATCATGGAGGCGGTCGCCTCCCGGCTGGGCCTGCCCGCCGAGCGGATCGCCTCGGTGATCGAGGAGACGGGCAACACCAGCTCGGCTTCCATCCCGCTGGCCCTGATAGACGCCATCGAGTCAGGCCGGGTGAGCGACGGGGATCACCTGCTGCTGGCCGGCTTCGGAGCGGGGATGACCTGGTCCTCGGCCGTGTGGCGCTGGCAGGCGTCCTGACCGACGCAACTGCGGGCCGTTTTGGCCGGTCACGACTACATTTTTCACCCAGGCTCCATCGCGGTCGGGTTACCGGCCGGTAGCCACCACCCGCTGACAGATGACAAAAGGAAGGAACTCCATGGACAACGCTGATGCCTTCGACAAGTTCAAGAAGTGCGCCGTCGAGGTGCTGCAGGTCGAACCGGAGAAGGTGACCCCCGAGGCCAGCTTCGCCGATGATCTCGACGCCGACAGCCTCGACCTGGTGGAGCTGGTCATGGCCCTCGAGGAGCAGTTCGACATCACCGTGGACGAGTCGGAGCTCGAAGGCGTGGAGACGGTGGGGCAGGCCTTCACTCTGGTGACCTCCAAGCTCTGATGCTGGCCCTCTATCCCACCGACGGCCGCCCGGGCGTACCCGGCCGCAGGGTGGCGGTCACCGGCCTCGGTGTCGTCGCCCCGTGCGGCATCGGGCGCCAGGCGTTCTGGGACGGGCTGCTGGGCCCGGCCCCGGAGGGCATCCGCCAGGTCGCCGACTTCGACGCCACCTCGGTCTACGGGGCCAAGGACCTGCGCCGGGTGGATCGCTTCACCCAGTTCGCCGCGGTGGCGGCGGCCGAGGCCATGGAGGACGCCGGCGGGTTCGAGGGCCTGCGCGTGGACCCCGACCGCGCCGGGGTGATGATCGGCACCGGCATCGGCGGGATAGAGACCATCGAGGAACAGATGGGGGTGCTGCGCGAACGCGGCCCCCGGCGGGTGAGCCCGTTCATCGTCCCCATGATGATGGGCAACCGGGCCGCCGCCGACGTGTCCATGCGCTACGGGTTCCGGGGGCCGTGCGAGGCCATCGTCACCGCCTGCGCGGCCGGTACGCAGAGCGTCGGGGCCGGAGCCCGACTGGTGGCCACCGGCCGCTGCGACGTGGTCTTCGCCGGGTCGGCGGAGGCCGCCATCACCGACATCGGCAAGGCCGGCTTCTCCAACATGACCGCCCTCTCCACCTCGGGAGTGTCGATGCCCTTCGACGCCAGGCGGGACGGCTTCGTCATGGCCGAGGGCGGAGCGGTGCTGGTCCTGGAGGACCTCGACCGGGCCGTGGCCCGGGGCGCCCACATCTACGCAGAGATACTCGGGGCGGCCAGCACCGCCGACGCCCACCACATCACCGCTCCCCCGCCGGAGGGCACGGGGGCGGTGGCATGCATGGAGCTGGCGCTGCTCGACGCCGGCATCACCGCCGACGCGGTGACCCACATCAACGCCCACGGCACGTCCACCCCGGCCAACGACCTGGCCGAGAGCGTGGCCATCAGCAAGGTCTTCGGCACCCCCGGCCCGGCCGTCACCTCGATCAAGGGCATCACCGGCCACTCGCTCGGCGCGGCCGGGTCGATCGAGGCCGTGGCCCTGGCACTCACCATGGCCCACCGGTCCATACCTCCGACCGCAGGGCTCACCGAGCAGGACCCCGAGATCAGGATCGACGTGGTCACCGGCTCCCCCCGGCCCTGGGAGCCCGGCCCGGCGCTGTCCAACAGTTTCGGTTTCGGCGGCCACAACGGCACCATCGTCATGGCCCCGGTCCGCTCCTGAGCGGGACCGCCCGGGGTGGGTACCATTCCCGGCCATGAGCGAGCGACTGGAAGTCGGTGCCCAGGCCCCGGAATTCGAGCTGACCGACCAGATGGGCAAGCGGATCAAGCTCTCGGAGTACCGGGGCCGCCCCGCGCTCGTGTACTTCTACCCCAAGGCCGACACCCCGGGATGCACCGCCCAGTCGTGCGGCCTGCGCGACATCATCGACCGGATCGGCGACACCGCGGTGATCGGGATCAGCCCCGACAGCCCGGCCAGGCAGGCCAAGTTCGACCAGAAGTACGGCCTCGGCTTCCCGCTACTGGCCGACGAGGACCACGCGGTGGCCGAGGCCTACGGGGTGTGGACCGAGAAGAGCATGTACGGCCGCAAGTACATGGGCATCCTGCGGTCGGCGTTCCTGGTCGACGGCGAGGGGCGCCTGTCGGAGGTGTGGTACAAGATCTCCCCGGCCGACACCCCCAAGAAGCTGCTGGCCGCCCTGGGTCGCTAGTCGGCTAGCTGCAGCGCACCACGTAGCGGCCGGTGACCCCGCCGGCCAGGATCCGGGTCAGCACCCCGTCCAGCTGCTCCAACTCGATCGCGGTGCCGATGACGCCGATCCCGGCCGGCTTCAGGTCGCCGCCCAGGCGGTGCCACACCTGCCGGCGCCGCTCGATCGGTGTCTGCACCGAGTCGATGCCGAGCAGCGACACACCCCGCAGGATGAACGGCATGACGGTGGTCGGGATCTGCGCCCCACCGGTGAGCCCGGACGCGGCCACGGCACCGCCGTAGCGGACCTTGGACAAGACGTTGGCCAGCGTCACCCCCCCGACGCAGTCGACGGCCCCGGCCCACAGCATGGAGTCGAGCGGCCGGCCCACGGCCTCGCCGAGCGTGGCCCGGTCGACGATGTCCACCGCCCCCAGCTCGCGCAGGTACTCGTGGCTCTCGGTCTTGGCGGTGCTGGCCACCACCTCGAAGCCGAGACCGGCCAGCAGGTTGACCGCCATGCTCCCGACGCCTCCCGTCGCGCCGGTGACCAGAACCGGCCCGTCCCCGGGCTCGAGGCCGTGGTCGACCAGGTTGATCACCGAGAGGGCGGCGGTGTAGCCGGCGGTGCCGATGACCATGGCCTCGCGGGTGTCGAGACCGGCCGGCAGCGGGACGATCCAGTCGGCCGGGACCCGGGCCCGGGCCGCAAAGCCGCCGTGGCGGGCCACCCCGAGGTCGTAGCCGTGGGCCAGCACCGCGGTCCCCGCCGGCAGCCCGTCGGCTCCTTCCGCGACCCGACCGGCCAGGTCGATGCCGGGGATCAGAGGGGAGATGCGGGCCACCCGGCCGTCGGGCGTGGAGGCCAGGGCGTCCTTGTAGTTGACGCTGGACCACTCCACGTCTACCAGGACCCCGTCCGCCGGCAGGTCGGCCGGATCGAACTCGACGACCCCCCGGCGGAACCCGTCATCGCTCTTGGTGGCCACGAAGGCCCGGAAAGCGTCAACTGCCATGACGCCAAGGTAACCGGACGGAGGAAGGACCGACGGCTGCGGTAGGTTGCCGCGATGACATCGGTATCCCCCGCCGATCTGTCCGTCGGGGCGTTCAGCGCCGATCCGCCGTGGCTGATCTCCCCCGGCTCCCTGCGGTGGAGGGACGGGGCCCCGGCCCGCCGGCTGGCCACCCAGGCCCAGGTACCCGAGCTTCTCCGCCCCCGGCGGCTGCCCCCCGGGGGCCGGGTGGTACGGGTCGGCCTGGAGCTGGGCCAGGCGCTGGCCAGCTGGTACCTGCTCGACCGG
>JAKAXN010000163.1 GCA_021816565.1 Actinomycetes bacterium | reverse complement strand
GTTGGCCGGGACCGGCGACGCCCGCCAGGCCCTGCAGGCCCTGACCGACGCCCTGGTGCCGGAGGTCGCCGACCTGGCCGCCGTCTACGCCTACACCTCCGTGGTGTCGGAGGCCGGGCATCCACCGGCCGCCGATCCGGTGGCCCTGTCGACGGCCGGCGGCCTGGACCGCCTCGGACCGCCTCCGGCCCCCAGCCGCCAGGGCCGGTCCCGCTGGCGGTCGACGCTGATGACCGGCGCCGCCATGGTGGTGCCGGTCGACCCCGACACGCTGGACCGGCTCGACCCCGACCCGGCCCTGCAGAAGTGGATGGCGGAGGCCCGGGCCACATCGGTGGCCGTCGCCCCCCTGGTGGTGGCCGGCGAGCTGGCCGGCGGGGTGGTGCTGGTGGCCACCCGCGGCCGGCCTTCCTACGACCAGGGCGATGTGCACTTCCTGGCCGAGGTCACGGGCCGGGCCGGCGCAGCCATCACCGAGGTCCGGGCCAAGGACCGCAACCGGAGGATCGCCGAGCGGTTGCAGCAGGCGCTGCTGCCGGCCCGCCCGCTGCAGCCACCCGCCCTGCAGGTGGCCGCCCGCTACGTGCCCGGGGGCCACGACAGCCCGGTCGGGGGAGACTGGTGGGACGTGCTCGAGGTGGGTTCCCGGGTGGGCCTGGGCATAGGTGACATCTCCGGCCACGGCATCGGTGCCGCCGCCCTGATGGGCCAGGCCCGGGTGGCCATGCGGGCCGCCAGCCAGGCCCAGCTACCCCCGGCCGAGGTCCTGGCCCTGGTCGACAACCACCTTTCGGAGACCATCGACCAGGAGTGGGGCGACGGGGCCGACCTGCACCGTTTCGCCACTGCCCTCTACGCGGTGGTCGATCCCGACTCCGGGTCGGTGCGGGTGGCCTCCGCCGGGCATCTGCCGGCGCTGATCCGGGGCGGGGCCGGTCAGGTCCGGGCCCTCGGTGCGGTTCCGGGGCCACCGCTCGGCCTGGCTCTGGGCGGCTACACCGAGACAGAGTTCCCGCTCCAGCCGGGGGACGTCCTGGTGGCCTACACCGACGGGCTGGTGGAGACCCGCCTGGTGGCCGTCGACGAGGGCATCGACCGGCTGGCCACGGCTCTGGCCGAGTGCCGGTCCGACATCGGGGTGGAGCAGCTGGCCGACCACCTGCTCGAGCGGATGGGGCACCTGGGTCGTCCCGGCGACGACGATCTGGCCCTCCTCGTGGCCCGCTTCACCGGTCCGGCGACCTCTGCGGCGATCGAATCCGGGTTGCCGCCCACCGCAGCGGGGTAGCTGCCATCCGGCTGTCACCGGAACGGACTGGAGGATCAGATGGCGGACCCCTTCGCCCTGCTCAGGAGGGACCATGAATCGGTGAGGCGGCTACTCGACGCCCTGGAAGCCGGGGAGGGCCGCGGCCCGCTCATCGACCGGCTGGTGATCGAGGAGTCCCGCCACGAGGCCGCCGAGGAGATGTACCTGTGGCCGGCAGTGCGGACCCGGGCCCCGGGCGGGGCGGCTCTGGCCACCGAGGCCATCCTTCAGGAGCGGGCGGCCAAGCGGATCCTCGAGGACCTGCGCAAGGCCGCCCCCGGGATGCCGGGGTTCTCCAGCCTGGCCGAAGCCTTCTCCGGGGCGGCCCGCCGGCACATGGCCTTCGAGGAGGACGAGGCCTGGCCGGCCCTGGAGCAGGTGCTCGGAACCGATGACCGCCTGGAGATGGGCGGCCGGCTCGCGCTGGCCAGGAAGGCCGGGCCCACCCGGCCCCACCCGCACGGCCCCGACAGCCCGGGCGGGCTGAAGACCATCGGAGCGGCGGCGGCCATGATGGACAAGGTGGCCGACACCCTGATGCGGCGCAAGCCCTGAGGGCGCCGCTCGTCGCTCAGTACCGGGCCACGGCCTCGATCATCTCGGCGATGCTCCGGCCGGGCGGAGGCAGGCAGGCCACGAACCCGCTCGCAGGGTCCGACTCGAGATAGATGCACGCCGAACAGTCCGCCACGTCCACATCGGCGCTGAGCCGCGGACAGAAGACCCTCCCGTCGTGGACGTAGTACCGCCAGCTCCCGGTTGCGTCGCGGTCGATTGCCATGAGCTGCACCCCCGTAGGTCGTGTCGGTACCGCTGAGCATGCTCCCGACGCGACCGTTCGGGCAGGGCCGATTGTCAGGTGGCGGGCAGAGGCGCTCAGCGCAAGGCGAGGACCGATCCCGATCCGGCTAGGGGCAGGGGTAGTCGTAGTCGAACGACCCGCTCCACTGGGTCAGCACCACCTTCGACGCCCCGCCGGTGAAGGCGGCCAGGCCGCAGTTGGACTTCGCGCCCCGCTCGGTGCGGGCCCCCGGCACCCAGTCGGGGGACCCGGCGAAATCGGCGGTGTCCCCGCCGGTGATGGTCGACCACTGGTATGACGTGGAGTAGACGCCCTCACCGGCGATTCCGGCGGCGGCCAGCCCGGCCTTCATTCCCTGGAGGTCGGCGACGTTCATCTGCAGGCCGTAGGTGCCGGTCTGCCAGCTGTTGGCGGTCTCCACGTCCAGCCACCACGGATAGCTCTGGGCCACCGCCGCTCCACCGACCTCGGCGACGTCTGCGGTGGCCTTGTCGTATCCGTACTGCCAGGCGCAGGCCGTGCTGTCGGCACCCAGGCCGCCGGTGGTCGTGGTGCAGGTGCCGTAGGTGCTGTTGCCGCCGGAGGTGGGCCAGTCGCTGACCGGCTGCCCGTTGTAGCTGTTGCCCGGGTCACCGGTGTTGACATACAGCGAGGCCTTCGGCTGGGTGCTGGCTCCGCTCGATCCCTGGGCCCACGTGAGCTCGGAGGTGAAGCAGGCGTTGAAGTCGCTGGCCACCCCCCCGTTGACCCCGACGATCCCGAACGCCTGCCCGCTCGGGTAGGAGCCACCGCACTGCGGCCAGGAGATGTCGCTTCCGACCACGCTGGTCCCACCACCGCCGCCACCGCCGTGGCTACCCCCGCCCCCCTTGCCCGGGCCGGCGGCCCAGGCCGAGGCCGGCATGGCCATGGCCACCCCCACCGTCACCGCCGTCGACACGAACAGTTCCCGCCGCCACGACCGTCCAGTACGCATGTTTGCCCCTTCAATCGTTTGCCCATCCGGTGGACCGGCAGGATCCTAACCTCCAAGATGGGCCGGCCCGGGAATCCACCCGGCGATCCACCCCCGGGTTGACGACCGGGGACCGACGGCGGTCGCACACTGGCTGCATGAGCCTCTCCGACTACGTCCTGGACCTGGCCCTGATCGGGGTGGTCTTCATACAGCTGAGGGGCCGGCGCCTGACCGCCAGGTCCCTGCTGCTCCCGGTGGCCATCGTGGCCTACGTGGCCGCCGAGTACCTCAGGTCGGTCCCCACCGGCGCTGCCGACCTGGCCCTCGTCGCGGCGTGCACCGCCGCCGGTCTGACCCTCGGCACCCTGACCGGCGTGACCACCCGGGTGACGAAGGGCGCCGATGGGCAGCCGTTCGCCCGGGCGGGGGCGACGGCCGCCGCCCTGTGGGTCCTCGGGGTGGGCTTCCGCTTCGCCTTCCAGCTCTACGCCAGCCACGGGGGAGGCGTCCACCTGTACCACTTCGACGTCTCCCACCATCTGAGCACCGCGGCGTGGGTGGCGGCGCTCGTGCTGATGGCCATGGGCGAGGTGCTGGCCCGCACCGCGGTGCTGGCCGTGCGGGCGTTCCGGCCGGCGGGAAGCGGCCTGCACCGGCTCGCCCGCCCGGCCATGATGGACGCCGGTGAACCCTCCGCTTGACGGCCGGCCGGCGCTGATCGGCCGGACCGCCCTGTCGATCAACCTGGTCGGCCTGGCCCTTCTCACCTACGGGGTGACCACCGAGGTCCACTTCGGCGTCACCGGGGCCGGCCTGGCGGCGCTGATGCTGCTGCTCGCTGCTGACGCCGGCTGGCTGGTGTGGGTGTACACCCGGTGCCGGGAGGCGCCGCCGGCGGCCACCGGGGCCGGGCTGGCGTTCATGGCGGTGGCCGGGGGCGCCCTCACCGCGTTCGGGCCGCTGCCCATGACCTACGTGGGGGCGGCGTCCATGGCCGCCACCATCCGGTGGAGCCCGCGGCGGGCCGCGCCGGTCGCGGTGGCCGGACCGGTGGTGGCGTGGATCTCCCTAGCCGTCTCCGGCGGCACGCTGGGCCTGGCCATCGGCGTGCTGGCCGCCTCGCTGGGGGGCGCCGTGACCGGGATGAGCCGGCGGGAATCGCAGCTGTTGACCGCCCAGGCGGCGTCCGCCCAGATAGCCGAGGCCCGGGCCGAGGTGCTGGCCGCCCGCAACCACCTGGCCCGGGAGCTGCACGACGTGCTGGCCCACACCCTGTCGGCCCTGTCGCTCCAGCTGCAGGCCCTAGACGCCCTGGTGGCCGGCGGGCCGCCGCTGGAGCCCGCGATGGCCGGCCAGCTGGAGCAGGTGAAGCGCCTGGTCCGCACCGGGCTGGACGAGGCCCGGGGCGCGGTGCAGGCCCTGCGGGAGGACCTCCCGGCGCTCGACGCCCGCCTGGCCGAGCTGGCGGCCGGGTGCGACGCGGCCATCGAGGTCCGGGGCCGTCCCCGGCGGTTGGCGCCGGACGTGGCCCTGGCCCTGTACCGGGTGGCCCAGGAGGCCCTGACCAACGTCATGAAACACGCTCCGGGGGGGAGGGCCGAGGTGGTCCTCGATTACTCGGAAAACGGGGTCGGCCTGTCGGTCTCCAACCTCTCCGCCCGCCCCGGCGGGTCGTCTCTGGCGGGGACCGGGGCCGGCTACGGCCTTCAGGGGATCAGGGAGCGGGTGCTGCTGCTGGGCGGCAACGTGGACGCCGGGCCCACCGCCGACGGCTGGGTGGTGTCAGCCCGGGTGCCGGCATGAGGGTGGTGATCGCCGACGACCAGCGCATCGTCCGGGAGGGGCTGGCCACGATCGTCTCCGCCCTGCCGGGGGTCGAGGTGGTGGGGCTGGCCGCCGACGGGAAGGAGGCGGTGGCCCTCACCGCCGAACGGTCCCCTGACGTGGTCCTCATGGATCTGCGCATGCCGGAGATGGACGGGACCGAAGCGACGGCGGACATCCGGCGGGGATACCCGGCCACCCAGGTGGTGGTGCTGACCACCTACGCCGACGACGCCTCGGTCCTGGGCGCCCTGTCGGCGGGCGCCACCGGCTACCTGACCAAGGACGCCACCAGGGACGACATCCGCCGGGCCATCGAGGCCGCGGCCGCCGGCCAGGCCGTCCTGGACCCGGCGGCCCAGGCCACCCTCCTCCACGCCGCCCGGGCGGCGGTACCTCCCCCGGGCGGGGGTATACGGCCGTCGGGCGGCCCGCCGCCGGACGGGCTCACCGGCCGGGAGGCCGAGGTGCTGGGGCTCATCGCCTCGGGCCTGTCCAACCAGGAGATCGCGGCCCGGCTGTACGTCTCGGAGGCGACGGTGAAGACCCACGTCAACCGCATCTTCGCCAAGACGGCCAGCCGGGACCGGGCCCAGGCCGTGGCCTACGCCCACCGGCACGGGCTGGCCCCGTAACCGGTCAGCTGATGTGGGCGTCCTGCTGCAGCGCAGCCTGCAGCTCGCCCGAGAGGAACGCGGCGTACTGGTTGGTGATGTGGCCCGAGTCGGCGAACACCAGCATGTTGCCCACCACCGCGGTGCAGGTCGACGAGCAGAACCACGGGGTCACGTCGATGTAGGAGGCGCCTCCCTGCTGGGCCCCGGCCTGGTCGGCCTGACGCAGGCCGGCCCGGATGGCGATCGGGGTGGGGGTGGAGCAGGCCTGGACGTTGGAGGCGTGCAGGGCCAGGCAGTTGGCCGCCACCTCACCCGGGTAGGGATTGCCGAGGGAGGGGACGTCGCCGAGGACGATCTTCTGCACCCCCGGGGCGGTGATGGCGTCGAGGGTCTTGACCAGACCGGCGGTCCAGGTGGAGGCGGTGATCAGCTGGTGGTGACCGTTGAGGGGGTAGACCACGTCGCTGGAGAGGACCACCACCAACGGGTCCAGCTGGTTGATGCGGTTGATGGCGTAGGTGTGCCACTGGTCGCACGCCGGGTAGGCGCCCTTGTTGGCGTAGTCGTAGAAGGAGATGTCGGGGGCGCCGCACGCCGACTTGGTGAGCAGCACGATCTTCCAGTGCAGCCGCTTGCCCACCTGGTCGAAGGCGTCGATCCACTGGGCCGCGTGGGAGTCCCCCATGAGGACCAGGGTGTGGGTGCCGTTGGGGTCGCCCCAGACACAGGCCGGCACCTCGACCTGGGTCCAGGTGGGGTTGCAGCTGACCTGCTTGCCGCCCACGGTGCCCACCACGGCCTGGGCCACGAAGGTCCCCTGGTCGCCGGCGGCGTTCTGCAGAGGAGGGGTGATGTCGCTCGGGAGCGCCTTGATCTGGGCCGCCGCGTCGATCGTGGCCTGCACCTGGGCCGGGGGCACGGCGGCGGGCGGCGCCGCCTGGGTGGCGGCCGACGGGGCTCCGGCGGTGCCGGACGCCGGGGCCGAGGTGGCGGTCTTCCCACAGGCGACGAGGGCCAGCGAGCACAGGGCCACGGCGCCCACCGACCGGGCCAGCTTTGCGACTCGTGTGTCAGCGACTCTCAGCGGGTACTCCTCTCGACGGGGTTTTCTGCGGCGTGGGGTGGGTTGCCCGCTAGTGGGTGAGGATCATCGCCTGGGCGAATCCCAGCAGCTCGATGATCAGCACCGCACCCATGACCAGGCTGGCGCTGGCCCGGGTGACGAGGGTCCGGGCGAAGCGGATGGGGTTCTCGACGAAGCGGTAGCTGAGGGCGCTGGCGGCCAGGGCCACGACCAGCCACACGGCGTTCTGCCAGACCGGCAGATTGTGGCCCTTGGCCTCGTAGGCGACGATGAGGATCGGCCAGTGCCACAGATAGAACGAGTAGGAACGGGCCCCGATCCACTGGGCCACCCGGTTCTTCAGGGCCCTCTCCGCCAGCCCGGTGGTGGTGGCCGAACCGCAGGCGATGACCACGGCGGTCGAGATGACCGGCCAGGCCACGGCCGACCCCGGGTAGCGGGTCCCCTCGGTGAGGACCACCCCGCTGGCGATCACGCTGGCCAGGCCGACGGCGCCCGCCACGCTAGCCACGGCCGGCGGTATGCGCCGCACGAGCGGCCAGGCGACGGCGACGAGCCCTCCGAGAGCCAGCTCCCACGCCCGGGTCAGCGGGGAGAAGTAGGCCCAGGTGGCGCTCTGGGAAGTCTCGATGACCGACCAGGCGAACGAGGCGACGATGATGGCGCTCAGCACGATCCCCAGCCGGACCCGCAGGCTCGTCCGGCGGCCGACCACGGCGATCAGGAAGAACAGCGTGGGCCACACGACGTAGAACTGCTCCTCCACGCCGAGCGACCACATGTGCTGCAGCGGGGAGGGCGGGGCCTGCGACCCGAGGTACGTGGTGCCGATGGCTGCGAAGTGCAGGTTGGCCATGAACACGGCCGTCCACTTGGCGTCGTCCGCAACGGTGTTGCCCACCACGAAGCCCAGCAAGTGGTACGAGGCGATGACGGTGAAGACCACCACGACTGTGGCCGCCGGCAGGATGCGCCGGGCCCGCCGGGCGTAGAAGTGCCGGATGGACGTGGTGCCCCGCTCGGTCCTCTCCCGCAGCAGCAGGCCGGTGATCAGGAACCCGGAGATGACGAAGAACACGTCGACGCCGACGTAGCCGCCGCGTATCCCCGGGATGTGCCCGTGGTAGAGGGCGACCAGCAGCACGGCCACCGCCCGCAGTCCCTCGATGTCGGGGCGGAACTTGCGGTCGCCGGTCAGGGGGGCGGCTGCGACAGACCCGCCGGCCTCCGGCTCCGAAAGAGTGGCTACCGACCCGGGGCCCGCCGGGTCCGGGCCGGCCAGGGTCGTGGCGGCGCGAACAGCCGACGGTCCATTCCCAACCACGTCTCAGTCCCTTCCAGGAGCCCCATCACCGACCGAACCCCCGAATGGGATGATACGGTCTTTTTCTGGCAAAAACCTTATCAGTTCCGGATGGGGCCCGAGGTCAGGCGAGCAGGGCGGCGATGGCGGCGACGACCCTCTCGGGGTCGGCCGCGTGGGGGGCGTGGCCCCCCCGGTCCAGGACCAGCCGCTCCACCGGGCCGCTGACCGCGGCCTCGATGCGGTCCAGCTGCTCGAGGGTGCCGTACGGGTCGTCGCGGCACTGGACCAGCAGCAGCGGCGCCTCCACCTTCGCCAGGCGGTCCTCGATGGACCAGTCACGGAAGGCCGGGTCCAGCCAGATGTCGTTCCACCCGTAAAAGGCCCCGTCGACGTCGTCGTGGTAGCGGGCCAGCCGGGTCCGCAGCCGGCCGTCGCGGTAGTCGGCCCGGGCCGCCCGGGCCCCGGCGATGGTGCAGTCCTCGACGAACACATGGGGCGCCATGGCCACCACCGCGCTGACCGGGTGGCCGTCCCCGGCGTGGAGCAGGGCGATGGAGGCCCCGTCACTGTGGCCGACGAGGACCGGGGCTTGGACGTCGAGGCGGTCGAGGACGGCCGGCAGCACCGAGTCGGCCTCGTCGTGCATGTAGCGGACCGCCCGGGGCCGAGCCACCGGGGCGGACGAGCCGTAGCCGTATCGGGAGTAGCTGACCACCCGCCGCCCGGTGGCTCCGGCCAGGCGGCCCGGGAAGTCCTTCCACAGGCGCACCGACCCGAGACCCTCGTGCAGCAGGACCAGGGCCGGTGACCCGGCCCCGGAGCGGGCCGGGATGTCCTCGATCTCGATCCGCCCGGAGGGCAGGTCCAGCCAGTTCACGTGGCCATGGTGGCCGACGGGGCCGGGGCGTCGAGCGACGCTCTCAGCTCGAAGCGCTTCACCTTGCCGGTGGCCGTCCGGGGCAGGGAGTCGACCACGTGTACCTGTCGGGGCCGCTTGAACGACGCCATGCGGGTCCGGCAGTGGGCCAGCAGGTCGGCCACGTCGAGGGTCCCGCCCCGGCGGGGCACCACGAAAGCCACCGTGGTCTCGAGGCCGGTGGCGTCCCGGGCGCCTATCACCGCGGCCTCGAGGACCGCCGGGTGCTCGAGGATGACGCTCTCCACCTCGGTGGGCGACACCCAGATACCCCCTGCTTTGATCATGTCGCTGTTGCGACCGACGAACCGGTAGTAGCCGTCCTCGGAACGGCTGTAGACGTCTCCGGTGCGCAGCCAGCCGTCGACGAAGGTCTCCTCGTTGAGCTCGGGCCGCTGCCAGTAGCCGGTGGCGATGGACGGGCCGCGCACCCACAGGGCGCCCGGCGTGTCGGCGTCGGTGATCTCGGTGCCGTCGTGGCCGAGCAGCCTCAGCTGGTATCCCGGTACCGGCTCCCCCGAGGTCCCGGCCCGGGCCCGGCCCGGCCGGTTGGAGCAGAAGATGTGCAGAGCCTCGGTGGAGCCGATCCCGTCGAGCATCTCGGTGCCGAAGCGGGACTCGAAGAGGAGCAA
>JAKAXN010000162.1 GCA_021816565.1 Actinomycetes bacterium | reverse complement strand
GCCTCCGACGACCGGCTCGCGGAGATCGCCCGCGCCGCTGTCCGCCATCTGCACGCGTTCGTCGTGGAGGTGGGCCTCACCCGGGAGGAGTGGACGGCGGGCATCCGGTTCCTCACCGAGGTGGGCCACACCTGCGACGACGTCCGGCAGGAGTTCGTCCTCCTCTCCGATGTGCTGGGCGTCTCCTCCCTGCTCGAGATGCTCAACGCTCCCGGCGTGGAGGGCACGTCACCGGCCACCGTGCTGGGACCGTTCTTCGTGGACGAAAGCCCCTCCGTGGCCCCGGGCGGGACCATCGTGTCCGATCCGGCCACCGGAGGGGAACCGCTCGCCGTCACCGCTACGGTCGCCGACCCCGACGGTCGGCCGGTGGCCGGTGCCAGGGTGGACGTGTGGCAGGTCCAGCCCGACGGTCGCTACGACATCGAGGTCGACCCCGGCCGGCGCAACCTGCGGGGATGGCTGACCACCGACGAGGAGGGCCGCTTCTCGTTCCGCACCGTCCGGCCGGTCGACTACACCATTCCCTCCGACGGTCCGGTCGGCTCGTTGCTGCACGCCGCCGGTCGCCATCCCTGGCGTCCCGCCCATCTCCATGTGGCCATAACAGCCGACGGATATGAGCGTCTGGTGACCCACCTCTTCGATGCCGCATCCGCCTACCTGGACAGCGACGCCGTGTTCGCCGTCCGGGACGGCCTGGTCGCCGACCTGGGCGGTCCGGGCAGCCACTTCGACTTCGTGCTGGCCCCGGCCCGCTGACGCCGCCCGGCCGGGCGGGGCGTCCGGCTAGGGAGAGAAGTTGCCGAACCCGCCCCGGTAGAACAGCAGGGGCTGCCCGGGGCCGCTGTCCATCTCGATCACCTCGGCCACGACCAGATGGTGATCACCGGCGTCGTGGACCGTGTGGACCCGGCAGTCGAGCCAGGCCAGAGCGCCGTGCAGCCGGGGAGCCCCGTTGACCGCCGGCGACCAGCCGACGCCGGCGAACTTGTCCGCCCCGCTTCGGGCGAAGGTCCGGGCCAGGGCTTCCTGGTCGGCGGCCAGGATGTTGATGCAGATGCTGCCGGTACTGGACACCTTGGGCCAACTGGTGGAGGACTTGCCGGGCGCCAGGGCGACCAGTGGGGGGTCCAGTGACAGGCTGAAGAACGACTGGCAGGTGAAGCCGGCCGGGTCGCTGCCGTGCATGCCGGTGATCAGGACCACCCCGCTGGCGAAGTGCCCGAGCACCGCCCGGAACTGCCCCTGGTCCAGCCCGGTCACAGGTCGGGCAGGCCCAGCGGCAGGTTCGGAGCGGTCAGTCCCCCATCCACCTCGATGACCTTACCGGTGAGGAACGACCCGGCATCCGACGCCAGGTACACCACCGCGGCGGCGATGTCGTCGACCCGGCCCAACCGGCGCAGCGGGGTCATCGAGGTCATCGTCGCTCTCATCTCGTCACTCAGGACGCTGCCGAGAGCGTCGGTCTCGATGGAGCCGGGGGCCACCGCGTTGACCCTTATGCGCGGCGCCAGGTCGGCGGCCATCAGCTCGGTGAGATGGTCGAGGGCGGCCTTGGCGGTGCCGTAGCCCACGTAGCCCCGGTCGCTCAGGTGGCCCACCGCGGAGCTGATGTTGACCACCGCCCCGCCGCCCCCCTCCAGCATCAACGGGACGCACAGCTTGGTCAGCTCGAACGCAGTGGTGACGTTCCAGTGGAACGCCGCCTCCAGGTACCGGGCGCTGGTGTCGAGCAGCGGCCGGGGCATGGTCCCCCCGACGTTGTTGACCACCACGTCGACCCGGCCGAACACGCTGCGGGCCCGTTCGACCAGACCGGCCAGGTTGGCCAGGTCGCTGAGGTCGGCGGGCACCGTCTCCACCCTGCGCCCGGTGGAGGCCCGCACCGAGGCCGCGAAGCCCTCGAGGGCCTCAGCCGAGCGGGCCGAGACGACGAGGTCGCAGCCGCACTCGGCCAGGGCCGCAGCCGTAGCCGCTCCGATACCCCGGCTGGCGCCCGTGACCACGGCGACCTGGCCTTCCATCCTGAACAGATCGAGCAGCACGGCGGCGAAGCATAGGACCACCCGGCTCCGTCCCGGCCCGCCTCCCGTCCCGAGCAACGGGACGGTGTACCCCTCCTGCCGGCCGGGCGGGGGCCTAGCGTTCTCGGCCATGAGCCTGTCGGAGTCAACTTCGCCGATCCCGCCGTGCGCCGAGTCCGAGGTGGCCCGCTGGGACGGCGAGGCCGATGTCGTGGTGGTGGGATACGGGTGCGCCGGGGCCTCCGCGGCGATCGGCGCCCTGGAGGGTGGGTCGTCGGTGATCGTGCTGGAGCGGGCCGGGGCCGGCGGCGGGGCCAGCTCGATGGCCGGCGGGGAGATCTACATGGGGGGCGGGACCCCGGTCCAGAAGGCGTGCGGCTTCGACGACACCCCCCAGGCCATGTACGACTTCCTGATCGCTGCGACCGGAGCGTCGCCCAACGAGGGGAAGATCTCGCTGTACTGCGAGCGCAGCGTCGACCACTTCCACTGGCTGGTCGACTGCGGCGTGGTCTTCAAGCCGTCGTTCTACGCGCTGCCCTGCTGGGAGCCGCCCACCGACGACGGACTGGTGTACACCGGCGGTGAGAACGCCTGGCCGTTCAACGAGATGGTCCCTCCCGCTCCCCGGGGGCATGTCCCGCAGATCCAGAACAAGCGCATACTGGAGAAGTCCGGTGGGTGGGAGCTGATGCGCCACCTGTCGGGTACCGCCGAGGCCCGCGGCGCCCAGGTCCGTCCCGACAGCCGGGCCACCCGGCTGGTGGTCGGTCCCGACGGCTCGGTGGTCGGGGTGGCGGGCCGCAGCTTCGGGTCCGACTTCGCGGTGAGGGCCAGGCGGGGGGTCGTCCTGTCCACCGGCGGGTTCGCCGCCAACAAGGAGATGGTGGCCCTGCACGCCCCGGCCATCGCCGGTCAGATGGCTCTCGGCACCGACGGTGACGACGGATCATCGATCCTGATGGGTCTCGGCCTCGGCGCGGCCGTCGCCCACATGGACGCCGCCGAGGCGGCCCTGCCGTCGACGCCGGCACTGGTGTACCCCTCGGTACTGGTCAACCAGGTCGGCCAGCGCTTCATCAACGAGGACACCTACTGCGGGCGGATCGGCCAGATGGCGGTGTTCCACCAGGGAGCCCGCTGCTACCTGGTCCTGGACGAGACCATCTTCGAGTCCGTGCCCGAGGGGGACCGCTGGGGGGCCCGTCCCACCTGGGTGGGCGAGACCGTCGGCGAGATCGAGGCGGAGATGGGCCTGCCTTCCGGCTCCCTGCAGGCCACCGTGGAGTTGTACAACCGGCATGCCGAGAAGGGCGAGGACCCGCTGTTCCACAAGCGGGCCGAGTACCTGCGGCCGCTACGGTCCCCCTTCGGGGCCATCGACCTGACCGGGGCGCCGTACGCCACCTTCACCCTCGGCGGCCTGGTCACCTCGACCGATGGGGAGGTGATCGGTCCCGGCGGAGCTCCCATCCCGGGGCTGTTCGCCGCCGGGAGGGCCACCTCCGGCATCCCCTCCTGGGGCTACGCCAGCGGAACCTCGCTCGGCGACGGGACCTTCTTCGGCCGCCGGGCCGGCCAGGCCGCGGCCCGGCGCTAGCCGGGTCCCGCCGTCGGCGGGCGTCTTCCGGTCAGGGCGTCCCGGCCCAGGGCGAACGCCCCCAGGACCCCGGCGGCGGGCCCGAGGGCCGGCTCGACGATGTAGCGGTCGATGCCCTCCCCGAGGGCCGCCGAGTCCACGTAACCGCCCACCAGGTCCCGTACCCGGGCCCGTACCGCGGCGAGAAGCCCCGGCACCGCCATGACCCCTCCGCCCATCACGACCACGTTGGGAGAGAGGACCAGGGCCAGGTTGGTCACGGCTGCAGCCAGGTACCGGCTCTCGAGGGCCCAGGCCGGGTGATCCGGGGGCAGGAGGCGGCCGGGTCGGCCCCAGCGGGCCTCCACGGCCGGTCCCGCGGCCAGCCCCTCCAGGCAGTCCCGGTGGAACGGGCAGATCCCCTCGAAGGCATCCTCGGCGTCGGGGGGGATCCGCATGTGTCCGATCTCGGGGTGTATCAGGCCGTGCAGTACCCGCCCGTCGATCACCGCTCCCCCCCCGATCCCGGTCCCCACCGTCACGTACACCACCACGTCCCGGCCCTGCCCGGCGCCCCATCGCCACTCCGCCAGGGCCGCCCCGTTGGTGTCGGTGTCCACCGCCACGACGCGGCCCGGGAAGTGACCCCGCAGAGCGGCCGGCCAGTCGAAACCGGCCCACCCCGGCTTGGGGGTCGGCCCCACCCGCCCGGTGGTCAGCTCGAGCGGGCCGAACGCGGCCACGCCCAGCGCAGCCGGTCCGTCCGGGCAGCGCTCCCGCAGCCAGGCGGCCACCGAGGCGACCGTCCGGTCCGGCGTGGTGGTGGCCACCACCAGCTTCTCCCCATCGCGGACGTCCTCCCAGGCGCGCCCGACGGCGCAGACGACCTTGGTGCCCCCTGCCTCTATAGCGGCGACCTGCCCGTCCCCTGGATTCAATCCCAGATGGCCCGTCCGGTGTCGGGGTCGAAGAACTGCATCCGCTCCGTGTCCACCGAGAAGCGGCCCCGGGTCCCGGGCTTCATCCGCGAGCGGGGGTCGACCCGGGCCACGCCTTCGCCTCCTTGGATCAGCTGCTTCTCCTCCTCGTCGACGGCGCCTTCGGCCAGGACCCGCTTGGCGTCGATGGTGAAGTGCACGAGCAGTTCGCTGCCGAGGGCCTCGACCAGGTCGACGTCGCCTTCGATCACCGGTCCCCCGGCGCCGTCCTCGGCCGGTAGGTGCTCGGGGCGCAGCCCGACCACGACCCGGCGGTTGGCGAACCCGGCCAGGCCCGGGTGGGCCAACCCCACCTGGTCGGGCAGGTCGATCTGCTGGGATCCGAGCTGCAGGGACCGGGCGCTGTCACCGAGGGTGGCCTCGTAGAGGTTCATGGCCGGCGACCCGATGAAGGCGCCCACGAAGATGTTGATCGGATGATCGTAGAGGGTCTGGGGGTCGGCGCACTGCTGCAGCACCCCCTCACGCATGACCGCCACCCGGTCGCCCATGGTCATGGCCTCCACCTGATCATGGGTGACATAGACCGTGGCCACCCCCAACCGCCGCTGGATCCGACTGACCTCCGCTCTCATCTGCACCCGCAGCTTGGCGTCGAGGTTCGACAGCGGCTCGTCCATCAAGAACACCGACGGCTCCCTGACGATGGCCCGCCCCATCGCCACCCGCTGACGCTGGCCCCCCGAGAGCTGACCAGGCTTGCGGTCCAGCCACTCGGTCAGACCCAGGATGTGCGCCGCCTCTTTGACCTTGCGGTCGATCTCGTCCTTGGACAGCTTGCGCAACTTCAACGCGAAGCCGATGTTGTCCCCCACAGTCATGTGCGGGTACAGGGCGTAGTTCTGGAACACCATGGCGATATCGCGCTCTTTCGGGCTGAGGTCGTTGACCACCCGGTCCCCGATACGCAACCTCCCCGCAGAGATGTCCTCCAGACCCGCGACCATCCGCAACAGGGTCGTCTTACCGCACCCCGAGGGGCCGACCAGCACCATGAACTCCCCGTCAGCCACCCCCAGATCCACCTGCGTCACCGCCTGGAAACCATTCGGATAGACCTTCGAAACCTGCTCCATCTGCACCGCTGCCACTTCTACGCCTCCTTCGATGCCCGGGAGTCGGCCCCCGGTGACGTCTGGACGATCATCGCTTCCCACGGCTCGAGGACGGTGGGCCCCCGGCCGGTCCCGGCTCCGCCACCCTCCAGGTGGGCCGTGCCCCCTCTCCTGCTGGAGAGCCTGGTCGGCCCTGCGGGCAGGTCCACCTCGGTGGGTTGCCCGGAGAAGTTGGCGGCCACCACCAGGCCGCCGCTGCGGTACACCCATTCCCGGGGTCCCGACGGGAGCTGCTGGTAGTCGCCGGCCGTGACCGACTCGCGCCGTAGGCGCAGGAGGTGACGGGTGAGCCAGAGGGTGGAGTCGGCGTCGGCCGTCTGAGTGGCCACGCTCTGCCCTGACCGGTCCCCCAGGGGGAGCCACGGCGTGACCCCGGCCGGGCAGAAGCCCCCGTTCGGTCCCTCGTCCCACGGCATCGGTGTGCGGGACCGGTCCCGGTTGAACCTGCCGTCGGACGCGTTCCAGGTGATCGGATCCCGCTGCTCCGCCGGGGGGATCTCCACGTCGCTGAGCCCCAGTTCGTCCCCGGCGTAGAGGGTCACGGTGCCCGGGAGGGTGCACAGCACGGCCAGGGCCAGCCTGGCCCGCCGGCTGTCGCCACCGGCCCAGCGGGTCGCCATCCGGGACACGTCGTGGTTGGATCCGGCCCAGGCCGGGCAGGCCCGGCCCGGGAGGGCCGACATGGACCCGGCGACGACCCGGCTCATGGCCCCGGCCTCGAAGTCCGAGAAGAGGAGCATGAAGTTGAAGCAGAGCTGCAACTCGTCGTCGTCGCCGTAGAAGCGGGCCAGCCGATCCGGGTCGAACACCCACGTCTCGCCGAGCAGCAGGCGCTCAGGGTGGTATTCGCCCGCCAGGCGCCGCCATGAACGGTAGACGTCGTGCACCTCGGGCTGGTTCATGCTGTAGAGGCGGGCCTGCCCGAACCGGGTCTCGGGGCCGTCGGGGGCGGCAGGGTTGTCCCGCAGGAACCGGTCGTGGACCAGGCCGTGGGCCACGTCGATGCGCACGCCGGCCAGGCCCATATCGAACCAGTATCGGAGTATGGCCTCGAACTCCCGGCGCACGCCGTCGTTCCACCAGTTGAGGTCCGGCTGCCCGGGCAGGAAGTTGTGGAGGTAGAACTGCCCGCTGGCCTCGTCGAGAGTCCACGCCGACGCCCCGGTCGCGTCCACCCAGTTGTTGGGCGGGTACCCACCCGGCGCCGGGTCGGCCCACACGTACCAGTCCCTCCGGGGCGATCCCGGGCCGGAGCGGGCCTCGACGAACCAGGGATGGGCGTCGCTGGTGTGGTTGGGCACCAGGTCCAGGAGCACCCGGATCCCTCTGGCGCGGGCGTCGGACACCAGCCGGGCCAGGTCGTCGGCGGTGCCGAGCTCAGGGTGCACCCCGTAGTAGTCGGACACGTCGTAGCCCCAGTCCTGATCGGGCGACGGCATGGTGGGGGTGAGCCACAGGGCGTCGACGCCCAGCCAGGACAGGTGGTCGAGCCGCCGGATGACCCCCCGCAGGTCCCCGTAGCCGTCTCCGTCGCTGTCCTGCCAGGAGCGCACGTAGACCTGGTAGACGGTCCCGCCCTCCCACCAGCGATCCCGGCTCACCCCTTCACGGCTCCCGACGTCAGTCCCGACACCACCGACTTGCGGAACACGAGCACCAGGACTGCGATGGGGATGGCCGCCACGCAGCTCCCGGCGAATATCGTCCCGAACGGGACGGTGAACTGCGAGCCGAAGAGGGCGATGCCGACCGGGATGGTGCGGAAGTTGTTGTCGCTGTTGAAAGACAGGGCCATCAGGAACTCCGTCCAGCAGGCCGTGAAGGTGAAGATGCCGGCGGTGAACACGCCGGGCTTGGCCTGCGGGAGCACGATCGACCACACCGTCCGCAGCGGCGACGCCCCGTCGATGCGGCCGGTCTCCTCCATCTCCCTGGGTATGCCGAGGAAGTAGTTCCGCAGGATCCAGATGGCGAAGGGGAGGTTGAACGCGGCGTAAGGCAGGATCAGGGCCTGGTAGCTGTTGAGCCAGCCCAGGTCCTTCATGAGCAGGTACATCGGCGCTATCACGGCTATGGCCGGGAACACCGAGATCATGAGGAGGGCCACCATGAGGGGCAGTTTGTTGCGCATCGGCAGGCGACCCAGGGCGTAGCCGGCCATCACCCCGAGGACCAGTACCACGGCCGTGGCCGTCACCGACACCACCACCGAGTTGAGGATGTAGCGGGTGAAGGTGTAGTGCTGGAACGCGTTCTGGTAGTTGGTGGTCGTCCAGGGTGCCGGCAGCCACCTGCTGGTGGCGATGCTCTGCGGCCCCTTGAACGAGCTGGTGATCATCCACACGAGGGGCAGGATCACGAACAGCACGGTGATGGTGGTGGCGACGGTCAGCCCGTTGATGTAGCGGCGCCAGCCGGTACGGACCCTTCTCCTGGCCATGTCAGTTCCCCTCCGTTCCTACCTGGGCCTTGAACACCTTGAGGAAGGCCATGCACCCGAGCACGACGAGCAGGGCCGTGCTGGTCGCCACCGCCGCGCCGGGGCCGAACTTGAGATCCTGGAACATGGCCCGGTAGCCGAGGAGGGCCAGCGAGGTCGTGGTGTGGCCCGGGCCGCCCTGGGTCAGGACGAAGGGCAGGTCGAACAGGCCGAAGGCCTGCAGCACCCGGAACAGGACGGCGAGGGCGATGGTGGGGCGCAGGAGCGGGAAGGTGATCCGCCAGAACGTCGTCCACCCCGATGCCCCGTCCACCTCGGCCGCCTCGTAGACGTCGTCGGAGAGCATGACCAGGCCGGCCAGCACGATGATGGCCACGAACGGGGTCGTCTTCCAGACGTCGGCGATCATCAGGGCGATGACCGCCGAGGTGTTGTTGCCGAGGATGACCGGGTTCCCGAAGCCCAGGGCGTGCAGGATGTGGTCGATGATCCCGTAGGTCGGATCGAACATGTACAGCCAGAGCTCCGCCGAGATGACCGTGATCAGCGACCAGGGGATCAGCAGGAGCGCCATCATCCAGCCCCGGCCCCTGGTCAGGCGCTCCAGCACCAGGGCGATGGCCGTACCCAACACCAGTTCCACCAGGACGGTGACGAAGGTGTAGAGGACCGTGAAGCCGAGGGCGTAGCGCCAGGTGCCGTTGTTGAGGACCAGGTTGTAGTTGGCGGTGGTCGTACCGTTGAACTGGAACCCCGATCCGGTGACGTTGACGTTCTCGAAGCTCATGAACACGGAGAACACGATCGGGAAGATGGTGACCACGCCGATCAGCGTCAGCGCCGGCGCGGAGAACATCCAGCCCAGGCGGGCCAGCTTCTTGCGGTGGACATCGGGGCGGCCCACCCCGGGGACGGCCACGTTGGGCGTGTCCGGGGGGATGACCGCCTGCTCGGCTACAGCCATGAGGCGCTCCTCTCTGGTGGGTCCGGGGCGGGAGGCCCCCGACGGGCCTCCCGCCCCGGATGGTTCGGTTAGAGGCCTCCGCCCGATACGGCGGTGTTGATGGCCGAGTTGGCGGCGGTGAGGGCCGCCTGCGGGCTCTTGTTGCCGGCCAGCACGGCGCTCACGTTCTGGTAGATCGCCTGGCTGACGGCCGGATAGTTCGGGGTCTGGGCCGGGCGGGGAACCAGCTTGGTCTTGGGGACCACGGCCAGCACCGCGTTGCTGGCGATGACGCTGGGCGATGTGCGCACCGCTTCATTGGTGGGGATCTCGGAGAACTGCGTGGCCAGGATGTTCTGCGCCGCT
>JAKAXN010000161.1:8751-9527 GCA_021816565.1 Actinomycetes bacterium | reverse complement strand
GCTCTCGTTGTGGAAGTCGGCGCCGGCACAGAAGTGCTTGCCCTCCGAGCACAACACGATGGCCCGGCACGGCCCCGAGGCCAGGTCCTCGTAGGCGTCGGCCAGGCTGGCGATGAGCGACGCGTCGAAGAAGTTGTTCGGGGGCCGGTGGATCTCCACCTCGGCGACGAAGTCGTCGCCCAACTCCACGCTGACGTCACCAAACCGCTGGGCCACTTGGTCCTCCCGTATCCGCCCTCTGGGGCGCACGCTGAGATGGCGAACCTAGCCGGTGACGGTGCCGGCGGGTCGACTGGGCCGGCGGTCGACGGCGAAGCCCCGGTCGGCTCCCGCTCAGCCCCGGAGGCCGACCAGCCGGCGGGCCGCCTCGTCGAGCACGTCGGGCCGCTTGCAGAAGGCGAAGCGCACCAGGGGGGTGGGCGAGCGCGGGTCGGAGTAGAACGCCGCGGCCGGGACCGCCACCACCCCGCAGCGCGACGGCATCTCCCGGCACAGCTGCGCCCCGTCCAGGTAGCCGAGAGGACCGGTGTCGACCACCACGAAGTAGGTGGCGGCCGGCACGTGCACCGCGAACCCGGCGGCCACCAGCCCGGCGCACAGCCGGTCCCGCCGCTCCCGCAGCGACCACGCCGCCGAGGCGAAGTACGAGTCGGCCAGCCGGAGCCCCACCGCCACCGCGGGCTGGAACGGCGCCCCGTTCACGTAGGTGAGGAACTGCTTCACCGTGCGCACCGCCGCCACCAGGTCGGCCGGGCCGGTCACCCAGCCGATCTTCC
>JAKAXN010000161.1:0-8741 GCA_021816565.1 Actinomycetes bacterium | reverse complement strand
CGGTGAAGGCGAAGGTCTTGCCGGCGCTCGAGATGGTGAGGGTGCGACCGGCCATGCCCGGCCGGGTGGCCAGGGGCACATGGCGGCCGTCGAAGACCAGGTGCTCGTAGACCTCGTCGGTGACGGCTATCAGGTCGTGGTCCACGCATATACCGGCGATGGCGTCGAGCTCCTCGGCGGAGAACACCTTCCCGGTGGGGTTGTGCGGGGTGTTGAGCAGCAGCACCCGGGTGCGGGGCGTGACGGCGGCCGCCAGCTGGTCCGGGTCGAACGACCAGTCGGGGGGCTGGAGGGGGACCACCCGCCGCTGGGCCCCGGCCATGGCGATGGCCGCGGTGTAGGAGTCGTAGAACGGCTCGAAGGTCAGCACCTCGTCGCCGGTCTCGCACAGGGCCAGCACCGCCGCGGTTATGGCCTCGGTGGCCCCGGCCGTCACCAGCACCTCCTTTTCGGGGTCGGGCTCGAGCCCGTAGAAGCGCTTCTGGTGCTCGGCCACGGCCAGGCGCAGGTCGGCCGCCCCCGGCCCGGGCGGGTACTGGTTGACCCCGGCCCGGATGGCCGCCACCGCCGCCTCCGCCACCTCGGACGGGCCGTCGGTGTCGGGAAACCCCTGCCCCAGGTTGATCGATCCGGTGGCCTCGGCCAGGGCCGACATCTCGGCAAAGACAGTGGTGCCCAGGCCCTGGAATCGGGCCGCCAGGTAGGGCTGACGTCGCTTCACCCGCCTGGCTTACCGACTCCCCGGGTCAGCGGCAAGTTGACCACCCAGGGTGGCGAATTTGGGGTGTCCGTTTTGTCCCTCCGGGCTCGTCGGCTAGATTCGACGACCGTCTTGTTGCGCCTCGCCAAGCTTGGGCGAGCCGGCTCCTCGATGGGAAATGTCGGAGACGGTCTCGCGAAGCGGACGATGGTCGGCCTGAGCGTCGCCGTTGTCTCGTTCGGCGCGTCCCTGGTGCCGGTGACCGCCACCGCCCGGGCCGACCAGATCGGCACGGCGAAAGCCCAGATCAGCGCCCTGCAGGCCCAGGTCGTGTCCAGCGCGGCGCGGATCCGCCAGCTCACGCTGAGCTACCAGGAGGCCAACACCCGGGCCGGGACCCTGTCCCAGCAGGTCGCCGGCGACCGGGCCCAGCTGGCCCAGCTGGAGTCCCGGGTGCGGGCCACCCGGGACCTGCTGCGCCAGGAGGCCATCCTGGGCTACACCGGGGCCACGGTGGATCCCACCGGCAGTGGCGGGCCGATGGGGGCCACGAAGGACCCGGCGATCAGGGCCGAGTACCTGCAGGTCGCCTCCGGCGACATCTCCAACACCGTCGACTCGTACCGGACCCAGGCCGCCCAGCTGGCCACCGCGGAGTCGCAGCTCGCCGGGGAGGAGAAGGCCGCCTCGGCGGCGGCGGCCGCCACCGATTCGGCCCGCCAGCAGGCCCTGAGCCAGGCCACGGCCGTGCAGGACCAGCTGCAGCAGGTGCAGGGCCGGCTGGACCAGCTGCTGGCCGCCCAGGCTGCCGCGGCGGCGGCCCAGGCCTCAGCGGCAGCCCAGGCCCAGGCGGCGGCCCAGGCCCAGGCGGCCGCCCAGGCCCAGGCCGCCCGCCAGGCCCCGGCCACCCAGGGACTCCCGGTCAACGGAGGCCTGGTCAGCGTGGTCCGCTCCGTGGTCGCCCCGGCGCCCACCCCGGCGCCGTCGTCGGGCGGGGGAGCCGGCGGGGTCTGGCTGCAGCTTCGCGAGTGCGAGTCCGGTGACAACTACCAGGCCGACACCGGCAACGGCTTCTACGGGGCCTACCAGTTCAGCGAGTCCACCTGGACCGGGATGGGCTACCCCGGGCGCCCCGACCTGGAGCCTCCGGCCATGCAGGACCAGGCGGCGCAGCGGCTGCAGGCCCAGTCCGGCTGGGGCCAGTGGCCCGCATGCTCGGCCGCCCTCGGGCTGCACTGAGCGCCCGTCCCGGCGGGTAGCCTGGAGGACCGGTCATGACCTCCACACCACCCGCCGACCAACTGCTGGAGCCCTTCGACTGCCCCCGCTGCGCCACCACCGTGAGCGAGCGGTTCTGGGGCCCGTGCCGGGCCTGCCGGGACCAGCTGACCGCAGCGTACGGACCGGCCGGCGGGTCCGGGGCCCCGGAGGTGGAGTCGACCAGGTTCGAGCCGGCCATGCACGTGGTCCCCAACCACGTGGCCACCAAAGATTGAGCGGCCCGCGCCGGGGGGACCGGATATGACCCGCCGGCTGGTCCTGGCGTCGGCCTCGCCGGCCCGGAGGTTCCTGCTGGAGTCCGCCGGCCTGGCCCCGGAGGTGGTCGTCAGCCACGTCCCCGAGGACGGCGTGGACCACCTCCCGCCGGCCCAGGCAGTGGCCGAACTGGCCGTCCGCAAGGGCCGGGCGGTGGCCGCCCAGGTCAGCGCGGCCGGAGGGCCCCTGGTGGTGGCGTGCGACTCGATGCTCGAGTTCGAGGGCGAGGCGTGGGGCAAGGCCTCCTCGGGCGAGGAGGTCGTGAGCCGCTGGAAGCGCCTGCGGGGAGGCCGCGGGCTGCTCCACACCGGACACTTCGTGCTCGACACGGCCAGCGGGGCCGACGCGGTGGAGACCGACACCGCGGTGGTCCACTTCGGCCGGCCGAGCGACGCCGAGATCGCGGCCTACGCGTCCACCCCGGAGTCGTTGCAGGTGGCCGGGCCGTTCACCCTGGAGGGCCGCTCGGCCCCGTGGATCGACTCCATAGAGGGCAACTACGGCACCATCACCGGCATCTCCCTGCCGGTGCTGCGCCGGCTGCTCGACCGGCTCGGCACCGACCTCCTGGACCTGTGGAGCTGAAGCTCGGCGCCATCACCGTGGACCCCCCGGTGGTGCTGGCGCCCATGGCCGGGGTCACCAACCCGCCGTTCCGCCAGCTGTGCCGGGAGTTCGGTCCGGCCATCTTCGTGAGCGAGATGATCACGGCCCGGGCCCTGGTGGAGCGCAACCCGAAGACCATGCGCATGGTGCAACCCGGACCCGGGGAACGCCCCCACAGCATCCAGCTCTACGGCGTGGACCCGGCGGTCATGGACGCCGCGGCGCGGATACTGGTGTCGGAGGTCGGCGTCGACCACATCGACATGAACTTCGGGTGCCCGGCACCGAAGGTGACCCGCAAGGGCGGCGGGGCCGCGCTGCCCGCCCACCCGGTGCTGTACCGGCGGGTGGTGGGCGCGGCGGTGCGCGCCGCCGACCGGGAGGGCGGGGTGCCGGTGACGGTGAAGATGCGCATGGGGCTCGACGACTCCACCGAGACGGCCGTCGAAGCCGGTCGCATCGCCGAGGAGGAGGGGGCCGCGGCGGTGGCGCTCCACGCCCGCACCGCCGAGCAGCGCTACTCCGGGTCGGCCCGCTGGGACGCCATCGCCCGCCTGAAGGAGGCCGTCACCACCATCCCGGTGCTCGGCAACGGCGACGTCTGGGAGGCGGCCGACGCCCTCGAGATGCAGCGCCGGACCGGCTGCGACGGGGTGGTCGTGGGCCGGGGCTGCCTGGGCCGGCCCTGGCTCTTCGCCGACCTGGAGGCGACCTACCGGGACCCCGCGGCGCGACCGGCCCCGTGGCACCCGGACCTGGGCCAGGTCGCGGCGGTGATGCTGCGCCACGCCCGCCTGCTGGCCGACTACCTGGGCGAGCACGGCGGGATCCGGGACTTCCGCAAGCACACCGGGTGGTACCTGACCGGCTTCCCGGTCGGTCCGGCGCTGCGCCACAGCCTCAACCAGGTCTCCAGCCTGGGCGAGTTGGAGGACCGGCTGGGGGCGTTGGAGCCGGGGCTCACCCGGACCGCGGAAGCGGCCCGGCTCCCCCGCGGCCACACCGACGGCCCCCGGCCCGTCGCCCTCCCCCACCGGTGGCTCGAGACCCGGGACGACCCGTCACCGCCCGCCGGCGCCGACGTGGTCGTATCTGGCGGCTGAAAACCCCGGCGCAACAGACTGTCGGGATGGACTTCCCCGAGATGATGCGCCTGGAGGAGCGGGGGCCGGACTCCTGGATCGGCCGGGGCCCCAGCTACCCGTGGGGGGGCCTGTACGGCGGGCAGATCGTGGCCCAGTCCATCGTGGCGGCGGCCGCCACCGTCGAGCCGCAGTTCCGGATCCACTCCCTCCACGCCTACTTCATACGCCGCGGTGACGCCGCCGAGCCCATCCGCTTCGACGTGGACCGGCTGCGCAACGGCCGCAACTTCGTCACCCGGGCGGTGGTGGCCCGCCAGTCCCGGGGGGCCATCTTCCACATGTCGGCGTCGTTCTCCTCCACCCCCGCCGACCGCTACATCCAGCCGTCCCCCTTCCCGCAGGTGGACCCGCCGGAGGGGTTGCGCAACGACGCGTGGGGCCCGATGCTCGACCGGCGGCACCTGATCGACGCCGGCGGGCGGTCCACGGCCTGGCTGCGGGTCCCGGGAGTCCCACCCGGGGACCCGGTGGTGGCGGCGGCCGCCCTGGCGTTCATGTCCGACGACCTGGCCACGGACTGCGTCCGCTCCGAGCAGCAGGCCGCCGACGGGGTGACCGGCCGGCACTGGAACGGGATCAGCCTGGATCACGCCATCTGGTTCCACCACCCGGTGGCCGGGGACCAGTGGCAGCTGCACGACTTCCGGTGCGAGGGGCTGGGCACCCCGCGGGGCCTGGCCAAAGGCCAGGTGTTCTCCCCGGACGGCAGCCACCTGGCGACCGTGGCCCAGGAGGTGCTGCTGCGCCCGGCGGACGGCTGAGCGTTCCCGGCGGGAGGACGGCCGGGCGGGCGCCGACCCTAGGGTGGCGGCCATGGATCTCCGCCAGGCCCTGACCACCACCGGCGCGGTGCGGGACTTCTCCCCGGCCCCGGTGCCCGACGAGATGGTGTACCGCATCCTCGAGACGGCCCGCTTCGCCCCGAGCGGGGGCAACCGCCAGGCGTGGCGGGTGATCGTGGTGAAGGACCAGGAGACCCGCCGCCGGCTCCGGGACCTGTACCTGGTCGGGTGGTACGAGTACCTGGCGGCCCGGGCCGCCGGTCTCACCCCGTGGGCCCCGGTCACCGACCGGTCCAGGGAGGCCGAGGCCATGGCCCGGGCCGCGGAGATGAAGCCCGGTCCCGGCGAAGCCGGGGGCATGGCCGAGCACCTGGACCAGGTGCCGGTCCTGCTGGCCCTGATCGCCGACCTGCGGGGGCTGGCGGCGGTGGACCGCGACGCCGACCGCTACACCATGGTGGGGGGCGCCTCGATCTACCCCTTCGCGTGGAGCATCCTCCTGGCGGCCCACGAGATGGGCCTGGGCGGCGTCATCACCACCATGCTGGTACGCCAGGAGGCCGACGTGCTGGAGCTGCTCGGCGTGCCCGGCGGGTGGGCCCTGGCCGGGACCCTGGCTCTCGGCTACCCCGCCGGGCCGCGCCCGACCCGCCTCCGCCGCACCCCGCCGGAGCAGTTCGCCACCTTCGACCGCTTCGACGGGCCGGCGCTGGGCCGCCCGACGGTCGTCATCTGAGGGCCGGGCCGGCCGGTACGGTCTAGCCGGCCAGGGCGGCGGCCACCGCGACGGCCAGGGACAGCCCCCGGTTGTCCCCGACCAGCCCCTCCTCCATGCGGTTCATCATGTACGCGAAGGTGGCCCGCCGCTCCATGTCCACCACGATCACCGACCCGCCGTAGCCCCCCCAGTAGCAGGCCCGGCCGGTCTCGTTGATGGGCATCAGGTCGGAGGGGAGCCCGTAGCCCATCCCGAAGCGCAGCGGCACGCCGAGCACCATGTCGGTGCCGTCCGCCTGGACCTCGAGCACCCGCTCCACCCCTGCCTCTGACAGGAACCGCCGGCCCCCGACGGTGCCGCCGTTGGCCATGATCGCCTGCACGGTGGCGACCGACCGGGCGTTGCCGTGGCCGCCGGCGGCCGGGATCTCCGCCCGGCGCCACTCCCCGCTCCACACCGCGCTGACATCGAGGGGCGGGTTCATCAGGGTGCGCAGGGCCATCTCCGGCACCTCCGCCCCCTCCGGCAGCGAGATGGGCGGCGGGGGGATCACGTTGGAGACCCGGCCGAACTCGGACGGCTGCAGCCCGATGTGGAAGTCCGCCCCGAGCGGCTCGGCCACCTCGGTCCGGAAGAAGGTCCCGACCGTCTGGCCGGTGATCCGGCGGATCACCTCGCCCACCAGGTACCCCTGGGTGATGGCGTGGTAGCCGGAGGCCGATCCGGGCTCCCACCACGGCTCCTGGGCGGCCAGGAGGGCGGTGCACTTGTCCCAGTCGTAGAGGTCCTCGATGGTGACCGGCTCGGCCCATCCCGCCAGCCCGGCGGTGTGGCCGAGGAGGTGGCGGACCAGCACCCTGTCCCCCTTGCCACCGGCGGCGAACTCCGGCCAGTAGCGCGCCACCGGGGCGTCGAGGTCCAGCTCGCCGGAGTCGGCGACCATGAGCGCGCACAGGGCGGTCATGGTCTTGGTGGTGGACCACACGTTGGTGATGGTGTCGGGTCCCCACTCCACGCCGCCGGCCTCGTCGGCCCAGCCGCCCCAGATGTCGACGACCAGCTCGCCCTCGACGGTCACCGCCACCGAGGCGCCGACGTCGTCGCCGCGCTCCAGGTTGGCGGCCAGCACCTCCCGCACTCCGTCGAACCGCTCGTCGCAGGTGCCGTGCACTTCTACTGTCATCTGAATTCCCCCTCTGGTCAGGGCTGTCTTTCTAGGAGAACCGGCAGCTCCTTTTCCAGAAATCCGGCCAGGCCCGGGTCGGCCAACCCGACGGCCTGCTCCAGCGGGTACCACCGCACCTGCTGGCTCTCCCCCTCCGGGGGCCGGGGGTCGTCGTCGCCGCTCACCACCAGCAGGTAGCGCAGGTCCAGGTGGATGTGGCCGGCCCCGCCCGGGTGCACGTCGAGGTGGACCAGCGGCGGTACCGCCGCCCACGGCTCGAAGCGCAGGCCGGTCTCCTCCTCGGCCTCCCGGCGGGCCCCCGCCCAGGGGGTCTCCCCCGGCTCGAGGTGGCCGCCCGGCTGGAGCCACATCCCCAACCGTTTGTGGAGGTGCAGCAGCACCCCTGACGGGCCGACCACGACGGCCGAACCGGTGACGTGGGTCGGGTCGGCGTGGCGGTCGAAGGGCCGCTCCAGGCGGCCCAGGGCCACCAGCATCCGGTGCCGGGACCGGGCCTCCCGGCCGTCCACCGGCACCCGGGCGGCCACCGCGGCCCGCACCAGTTGCAGCAGGTCGATCATGACCGCGGCGGGGGCAGCAGCCCCGGCCGGCGGCCCGTCACGTTCCCGTGGCGGTGACGGCTCTCGCTGACGGCCTGCTCCCGGGCCCAGCGCAGCACCTCCCGCTCGGCGTCGGCGTCGACGGGGCTGGGGTCGACCCACACCCCCGAGCGGTGGGCGGCCCGCAGCACCGCCTCGTCGGGCGGTCCCGGCAGGCGCAGCTTGTCGTAGCGGCCCCCGGCCAGCCGCCCGGGCGACTCCACGATCTCCATCTCCACCCCTACCGCGGCGGCGGCGGCCGCCGCCCGTTGCCGGTCCGCATCGCTGCCACCATAGAGGCCGACCCGGCCGAGCGGCCGGTACCGGAACACGTTGGCCTCGGCCCGCAGGCCCGACGGGTCGGCCGGCCGGGCCTGGCGCTGCCAGGCCCGGCGGTAGAGGGGCCCGAGCTCCGACGGGCGGCCCGCCGGCCCGGCGGCAGCCGGCCACGTGCCCAGGCTGGCCACGTAGTTGGGGCCACCGGCCTTGGCCCCCGGGCCCACCACCGACCGCTTCCACCCGCCGAAGGGCTGGCGGCCGACCACCGCCCCGGTGATGCCACGGTTGACGTACAGGTTGCCGGCCTGCACCGATGCCCTCCAGTGCTCGATCTCCACCGGGTCGAGGGCCTGGATCCCGGCGGTCAGGCCGTAATCCGGCTGGTTCTGCAGGGTCAGCGCCGAGTCCAGGTCGGCGGCGCGCATGACGCCCAGCACCGGACCGAAGCACTCCGTCAGGTGGAACGGGGATCCCGGCTCCACCCCGGTCTTCACCCCGGGGCTCCACAGGTACCCGTCCCGGTCCAGGCGGTGGGGTTCCACCAGCCACCTCTCCCCCGGCTCCAGCCGGGTCAGGGCGTCGGCCAGCGGGCCTTCAGGCGGCCGGATGAGCGGTCCCACGGCGGTCGTCGGGGCGGCTGCCGGCCCGGGGCGCAAGCTGGCGACGGCGTCGGCCAGGCGGCGCAGGAACCGCCGGTCGTCGAACAACCGGGCCTCGACCACGGCCAGGCTGGCGGCCGAGCACTTCTGACCGGCGTGGCCGAAGGCCGAGTGGGCCAGGTCGGCTATGGCCTGGTCGGGGTCGGCGGTGGAGGTGACGACGATGGCGTTCTTCCCGCTGGTCTCGGCGTGCAGGTTGAGATCGGGCCGCCAGTCCAGGAACAGGCGGGCCGTCTCCCACGAGCCGGTGAGGATGACAGCGTCCACGTCGGGCGAGGTGATCAGCAGGCGGCTGGCCTCCCCGTCGGCACACGGCACGAAATGCAGGGCCCCGGCCGGCACCCCTCCGGCCCACAGGGCCCGGGCCAGCTCGGCGGCCACGGCGACGGCTTCGGGGGCAGGCTTCAGGATCACCGTGTTGCCGGCGGCCAGGGCGGCCAGCACCCCGCCGGCCGGTATGGACAGGGGGAAGTTCCAGGGGGAGGCGACCACCACCGTCCCGTAGGGCCTGAACCCGCGTCCCGGTTCCGGCACGTGGGCGGCGTAGTAACG
>JAKAXN010000160.1 GCA_021816565.1 Actinomycetes bacterium | reverse complement strand
GCGGGGCCTCGTCGAAGTGGCGCAGGCTCTGGAACCGCCGGGTCGGGTTGGCGTGGTGGTCGGAGTGACGCTGCAGGTGGTACAGGACCACGTTCGACGCCACGTTGTTGCTGTTCCAGCTGTGCTCCGGCCGGCAGCGCTCGTAGCGGCCGTTGGCCTCCTTCTGGCGGCGCAGCCCGTAGTGCTCCAGATAGTTGACCACCTCGAGCAGGGAGAAGCCGAACACCGCCTGCACCACCAGGAACGGCACGGCCCGCCACCCGAGCCACCCGATGAGTGCGCCCCACAGCACCACGGTCATGGCCCACGCCGACCACAGGTCGTTGCGGATCGACCAGGCCCGGCGGTTGGAGCGGGCCAGCCGGGCCGCCTCGAGGCGCCAGGCCGACAGGAAGCTGCCCTTGACGGTGCGGGGCCAGAAGGCCCAGAAGCTCTCGCCGAGCCGGGAGCTGGCCGGGTCCTCGGGGGTGGCCACCCGGAGGTGGTGCCCCCGGTTGTGCTCGATGAAGAAGTGGCCGTAGGCGGTGGGGGCCAGAGCGACCTTGGACAGCCACCGCTCCAGGCCGATGCGCTTGTGGCCGAGCTCGTGGGCGGTGTTGATAGCCACCCCGTTGACCACACCGGTGGTGAGGGTCAGGCCCAGGGCGTCGTACCAGGGCATGCCCCGGACCACCCGCCACGCCGCCCATACCAGCGCCCCGTACTGGAGGGGCAGGTACAGGTAGGTGCACCACCGGTAGTACCGGTCGGCGTCGAGACGGGCCACGATCGCCTCCGGCGGGTTGGCGGCGTCGGTGCCCACCAGGGTGTCCACCAGCGGCAACAGGCCGTACATGAAGATCGGCCCCCACCACCAGAACACCCCGAGCCCGGTGAGCGAGACCAGGCCCCAGGCCATGAACGGCAGCAGCGGGATGGCCAGGCCCAACAGCCACAGGTACCGCTTGCCGTCGCTCCATGCCACCGTTTCACCGGCGGCTGCTTCGATCGTCGTCACCGCTGTCCTCCCTCCCGGACGGTCCCTCAACTCTGCCGCCAGAGCTTTACACGAAACCCTTATGGTGTCAATAGTCCTGGACGCGCCAGGGGACCGGCGTAAACTGCTGCCGTGCCCGTACCCCGCCACCAGGAGGCCGCCCGGGCGGCCCGGCGACGGGCCCTGCTGGAGACCGGCGTGTCGCCGCTGCTGTCGGCGCGGCCGTGGTCGGAGATCCGCATGGCCGACGTGGCCGCCGCCGCCGGGGTCAGCCGCCAGACCCTCTACGCCGAGTTCGGTACCCGCGAGGGCCTGGCCCGGGCTTACGTGGCCGCCGAGGCGGAGCGGTTCCTCGCCATGGTCGACGCCTCCCTGGCCGCCCACCCGACCGATGCGGTGGCGGCCATGCGGGCGGCCCTCGGCACCTTCCTCACGGCGGCCCGCCAGGGCGGGCTTCTCACCGTGGTGGTGTCGGGAGCCGGCAACGAGGAGCTGCTGGCCTTGCTCACCACCCAGGGCGGCGACGTGGTGGACGTGGCCACCGACCGCCTGGTCCGGTACTTCACCCGGTTCTGGCCCGGCGCCGACCAGGGGGAGGCCCGGTTGGGAGCGCGCAACCTGGTCCGCCTGGCCCTCAGCCACGCCACCCTGCCCGAAGCCGAACCGGCGGTCACCGCCGACGTGGTGACCCGCCTGTTCGCCCCCTACCTGCGCTCGCTGACCGGCAGCTGAGCCCGAGGTTCACGTCCCGGGACGGGCCAGGGAGACGACCAGGGCGGCGGCCACCGCCGCCAGTGCCGCCCCGACGGCCACGAAGCCGGCGGCCAGGGAGACGGGGAGCAGCGTGGGTATCAGGGCGGCCAGCACCCAGGCCGCCTGGAAGCGGGCCTCGAAGCGGGCGAACGCCCGGGCCCGGCGCCCCTCCTCCACCCCGGACTGGACCAGGGCGTCGAAGGCGGTCTTGGCCACCGTGCCGCCCACCCCCGCCGACGCCGCCAGGGCCACCGAACCCAGCCGGTACGGGCCGGACCCGAACACGACCACCGCCCCGGCCGACGCAGCCACCGCCAGCGCCGAGACGGCCACCAGCCATCCCTCGGAGCGGACCACCCGGCGGGCGGCCGGGGCCAGGGCGGCCCCGCCCAGGCTGCCCGCCACGCCGGCCGCGCCGGCCAGCCCGTACCACGCCACCGGCGCCGACTGGGCTCGGAACCCGAAGGCGATCAGCGCGGTCAGGAACCCGGTCCCGCCCCTGAGGAACGCCACGGTCAGCGCCGGACGGCCCAACCCGACCGGGCCCGGAGCGGGAGCCGGCGACCCGGCGGTGACGGGCGGTGGCCCGGGGGCGGCCTCCAGCGGCCTCGGGATCATCAGCGCCAGGGTGGAGGTCACGGCGAAGACCAGGGCGTCCAGCTGGAGGACCGGGCGGGACCCGAACGCCGCGTACAGGGCCCCGCCGGCGGCCGCGGCCAGGCCCGAGGCCACCCCGCCGCCCACCGTCAGCTTGGAGTTGGCCCGGACCAGGTTCGGGTGGCCGTCCACCGATCCCGGTACCAGCGCCGAGCGGGCCACCCCGTGGGTCTTGGAGCACACCAGGCTGAGGAACGCCGCCGGGAACAGAAGCAGGCTGTTCAGCCAGGCGGCCATCATCAACGCCGCCGCCACGCGGCCTACCCCGGCCAGGAACAGCACGAACCGCTTCCCCCGCCTGGTCCGGTCCGCGGCCGGGCCGATCAGCGGAGCCACCACCGCGAACGGCAGGAGCGTACACACCAGGCCGAGGGCCGTCCGACCCCGGGCCGCGTCGAGCGGCACGCTGACGAACACCGACCCGGCGAGCGCCACCACCACCAGGGCGTCCCCGGCCGAGGACATGGCGTTGACCACGGCCAGGCGGCCGAAGCGGGTGGAGTACCAGTCCTCGCCTGCACCGCCCAGCCGCAGGGGATAGGTCGCGGCGCGGGCCAGTCGGGCCGGGCCCTCCGGGCCGGGGGAATGGGCGGTCACGGCGCGGCCCGGCTGGGGCGCTCCCCACCGGCCGGGGCCGGCGGGCCGGTATCGCCTGGACCGCGACGGCGCATCCACGCCCGCAGGCCCAGGTTGACGGCCCCGGCCAACGTGAGAGCCACCACGAGCGCCAGCAGGGGGTCGCCGGCGACCGCCTCGCCGAACATGCCGACCGAGAAGGCGTAGGCCGACCACAGCACGGCGCTGCAGGCGGCGGCCAGCCGGAACCTCCGCCGGGGTATGCCCACCATCCCGGCGGTCAGGGTGATCGGGGTGGGTCCGCCCGGTATCACCCGGGACAGCGCCACCAGGACGGCCCCCCGCCGGCGGAGCTGCCCCTCCACCCAACCCCACATCCGCCGGCCCCGGGGGCCCCCGAACATGGCCCCGGAGATCCGGGGCCAGAAGCGGCGGCCTATCCAGTAGGAGATGTTGTCGCTGACGAAGGCCGCCACGGTGGCCAGGGCCAGGAGCGGGTACGCCCGGGCGTCGCCGGCGCCGGCCACCACGCCGACGGCGATGACCGCGGTGCGGGCCGGGACGAGGGGGATCACCCCGTCGATGAGTGCCAGACCGGCCACGACCAGGAACGCCACCGGGCTCGACAGGTCGATGGACTCCAGCCTGATCACTGCGAACGCCCGAACCTCCTGCCGAAACCGGGCTTCGGCTCACCCATTAGACGGCCCCGGGGGGCACCGGACCCAGGGGCCAAGGTCCCGGCCCGGTCAGTTCAGACGCCCAGGTCCCGCCGGTCGAAGGCCCAGATGGCGGCCCCGACCACCACGGCGGTGACGGCCGCCACCACCAGCAGGTGGAGCGCCGAGAACCCGATGGCCAGCGGATCCACCCCCATGGCGTGGTACCACGGCGAGAGTGGCCGCAGCGGCTTCATCCATCCCACCAGCTCGGCGAGCGAGCTCAGGAGGTAGGCCCCCACCGCCGCCACTGCGGTGAGACCCCGGGCCAATCCCCTCCTCCCGGTCGCGGCCCCGGCCCCGAGGGCCATGGTCCCGAACAGCACCCCCGTGAGCCCGGTCGCGACCAGCGCCGCAGCCAGCCGGCCGGCACCGGCGTGGAGATCGACCGCCGGCACGCCGATGGCCAGGCCGGCGGCGAAAGCGGCAGTGACGAGAGAAACCCCTGCCACCAGTGCTGCCCATTTTTCCAGGAAGATGCGCCGGCGGGACACCGGGTTGGCCAGCAGGATGTCGATGGTTCCCCGGTCCTCCTCGCCGGCGATGAGATCGCCGCCCCACAGGACCGCCAGGACCACCACCAGCATGGGGGCCACCAGCGAGAACAGCTCGGCCCTCAGATAGCCCGTCCCGGTCGTGAGGTCGCTGATGCCGAACAGGGACCGCAGGGCCTTCGGGTAGGACTCGTGCAGTGTCGACAGCTGGGGGTTGTCCCGCACCGTCGGGTAGAGGGACACCATCAGCAGAGCCAGGGCGAACATGCCGACCCCCCACGAGTACAGCGACCGGCGCTGCTCGTGGACGCTGCGCTCGAACACCGAGTGCAGGGCGGCAGGACGACGTCTAGCGGCGGGCACCGGCCAGATCCCCGCTCCCGCGGGCCGCCCGGCGGCCGCCCCGGATGATGGCGAGCAGCACGTCCTCCAGGTCCGGTTCACGCACCAGCAGGTCCTCCACCGGGTGGCTCGCCAGCACGGCCAGCACCGGGTCCAGGGACCCGCTGACCGCCAGGCGGACCCGGTCGTCGACGGGTGCCAGCACCTCCACCCCGGCCAGCGCGCTCAGCTCCGGGGGCCTGGCGCCGCCGGCGAAGCGGACATCGACGTAGTGGACGGCCCGCCGGCGCAGATCCGACACCCGCTCCACCCCCACCATCCGACCGTCCTTGATGATCCCGACCCGGTCGGCCACGCCGGCCACCTCCGAGAGGATGTGCGACGAGAGGAAAACCGACCGGCCGCCGAGGGCGGCCCGGCGGATGGCGTCGTGGACCTGGGCCTGCACCAGCGGGTCCAGGCCCGAGGTCGGCTCGTCCAGGATCAGCAGGTCCGGCTCGCCCATGAGGGCCTGCACCAGGCCCACCTTCTGGCGGTTCCCCTTCGACAGGGCCCCGATGACCTTGTCCAGCTCCAGGTCGAACACCTCGCACAGTTGGGCCGTGGCCGGCCACGGCGGGCCTCCCCGTAGGTGGGCGAAGTGGGTCAGCAGCTCCCGGGCGGTCAGGTGCTCGTAGAGCCCCAGATCCCCCGGCAGGTAGCCGATGCGCCGCCGGACCTCCACGCTGTGGCTCCTCAGGTCCAGGCCGAACAGCCGCACCGCACCGGCGTCGGGCCGTATCAGGTCCAGCATCACCCGGATGGTGGTGGTCTTGCCCGCGCCGTTCGGCCCGAGGAAGGCGAACACCTCGCCGTCGCCCACCTCCAGGTCCACGTCCTCGATTCCCCGCCCGCCCCGGTAGTGCTTGGTCACCCCGGCCAGGCTCACCGGCACCGAACCGGCCGGCGCCCTCACCTCCGCCGAACGTTCAGCGCTGCGGGCCACGGACCAACGGTGATCCCTCCCCCGGCCCGGACTCCAGAGGCCATGGTCCCAACCGGGGGAAACCGGCGGCGCTCAGCCACAGGGGCGGTCGTAGGCTCCGGGCTGAATCGGCTGGGGTGGCGGCCGACTTGACTCCCTTTGCGGCCTTGGTGGAAATACGCGCTTCTGGGCGGTTCGGGGGTCTAGTATCGAGGCCAGGAAGGCGCGGGTGCGGGCCCGGCTTCCGGCGGACAATCAAAAGGGCGAGGAGGCGGTTCGGATGCCCGGGTACGAGGCCGATGACAGGTGGTTGGAAGCCGCGTTCGACGCGGTGGAGACGGCGGCGGAGGATGCCTGCCGGGCCATAGCCGAGCACTCGCAGGTCCTCCTGCGCGCCGGCTCCTACGCCCGGTCCGGATACCCGGCCACCCTGGTGGTCCGCCGGCTGATGGCCGACGGGCTCCGGGACCGCCGGATGGCGGCCGGGATCGCCATGCAGAGATACGAGACCGCCACCCTGGAGTTGCGCGCCGCGCTCATCCGCCACCTGGTGGATCACGACCGGGTGAGCCTGGCCGAAGCGGGGCGGATGTTCGGCGTGTCCCGCCAGCGGGCCGGCCGGATCTACTCCGATCACCGCCCCTGCGAGCCCGCCCATGCCAAATAGAGCCGAAAGACCCTATAAGCGCAACATGGAGTTGCCGGCCGAGAGATCGGTATGCAATCGACTCCGTCAGCCGTTGTCAGGGGGTAGGGGCGGGTGCTGGTAGTCAAGTGCCGGGCCGGGGAGCGGGTCCTCATCGGCGGGGACATCGCCGTGACCGTCGACCTCATCGTCGACGGGGACGCGTGCCTCTCCGTAGAGTGCCCCGCCCAGATGCCGGTCCTGACCTCGGCCGAGGTCCGGATAGGCCGCGAGGCCCAGAACCAGGGCCGACCCCTCGGTGCCTGCCGGAGGAGGGTGGTGTCGAGCCGGACGCCGCCCGATCTGCTCATCGGCGACTCGGTGCGCGTCGCTGTCCTTCCCGGCTCCGGCCGGACCGTCCGCCTGGCCATCGAGGCACCGTCGGGGGTGACCATCGAGCGTGAGCCGGGGCCCGGCGGCCCCCCGGCGCGGGCCGCTGTCGGTTGGTGATGAGGCGGGCCGCCGGGGCCGGCAGGTGGGGGCGAGGGTGGAGTTCTGGGCCACCTTCGCACTGATCGTCGCCGACGCGACGGCCCTGCTCTACGACCTGGCCCGCCTCCTCCGGGGCCTGCGCTGAGCGGGCCGCTCCGCCCGCGGCAAGGGCGGGGGCCCGGAGGCCCCCGCCCTTCTACCTTCTAGCGTTCAGCCGGAGACCCGGCTGTCAGGCGGCCGAGCCCCAGAACGGAGCGTCGAAGTTGAAGATTCCTCCGTCGGCGGCGGCCTCCCAGTAACCGCCGGTGGACAGGTCGGACCCGCCTCCGACGACCGGCTGGGCCAGCTTCACGCCGCCGGTGGAGCCGTGGAAGGTGGCGTCCCCGAAGGAGAACACCCCGCCATCGGAGGCGAACAGGTTGTACCCCTGCCCGTCGATGGTGGCGGCCATGCCGACCACCGGCTTGGCCAAGGCGACCCCACCGGTCGAGCCGTGGAACGCGGCGTCCCCGAAGGAGAACACCCCACCATCGGAGGCGACCAGCCAGTAGCCGTTACCGTCGGGCGTGGCGGCCATGCCGACCACCGGCTTGGCCAGAGCGAGCCCACCGGTCGAGCCCTCGTAGGGGGCGTTGAAGGCGAACACGCCACCATCGGAGGCGACCAGCCAGTAGCCGCCGGTGTACTTGTCGACGGCGATGCCGACGATGGGCTTGTTCAGGTGGGTGCCGGTCAGGGAGCCGTAGCAGCTGGCCTGGCCGAAGACGGCCACGTCACCGGCGGCGTCCGTCTCCACGTAGCCGTTCCCGTCGGTCAGCGGGGCCATGCCCACGACCGAGCCGGACGGCAGGTGGCTCGTGCAGCTGGTCGTGACCGGTCCCGGCGAAGCCGGGCCTACCCCGGGCAGGGTCTGGAACCACAGGTAAGCGTTGGTCGGGGCGACCACCGCGTTGCCGGCCTTCACCTCGGCGTTGACCGAGTCGATGCTCTTGCCGGTCTCGATGGCCTGGAAAGCGCCGGGGGTCTTGACCCCGACCACGACGACGTCCCACCACTCGGGCTGGTTCTGGTTGCGGGTGGTCAGGATGTGGTCGTGACCCGGTATGGGCAGGTCGGTCAGGGCCGACGGCGACACGCCGAGAGCGGGAGCCAGCCGGGACAGGTCGATGCCGTTCGGGTGGTCGATGCAGGTGTAGCCGGCGTTGCACTGCAGCGGGTGGCTGGGGCCGGGCGAGTACAGGGGCACCGGGATGTACAGCGGATCGATGTTGGTGCCGGTGTAGCTGTTGGACGCCGCAGGGACCGTGCCGCCCACCCCGGTGGGGTTGTGGTTGGCCGGGGCGCCGGCCTCGCACCCGTCGGGGGCCGAGGAGCTGACGGTGGTGTCGCAGTAGAAGTTCTCGGTGTAGAGGGCCTGGACGTCCTGACCACCGATCCAGTCACTGGTGATGCCGATGTTCTCGCAGTTGGGGCCGTTCGAGCCGCAGTTGTCGGCCAGGTTGTTGATGGACGGGCCGGACTCGAGGTTGGCGTTGTTGTTGTCCACCGGAGCGGGCCGGGTCGGGAAGCTCGATGAGAAGTCCCGGGCGGCCGCGGCCTGGTAGGTCGACGCCGGGACCGTCCCCGGCAGCACCTGGAAGAACAGGTAGACGTTGCTCGGGGCCAGCACCGCGTTGCCGGCCTTCACCTGCTGGTCGATGGCGGCCACGCTCTGGCCGGACTCGATGGCGTTGAAGGCGCTGGCGCTGGGCACGCCGACGACCACCACGTTCCACCACTCGGGCAGCCCGCTGTTACGGGTGGCGATGATGTGGTCGTGGCCGGGCAGCATGGCGTTGTAGAGGGCGGTCGGATCCTTGACCCCGAGAGCCGGAGCCAGGGCCGACAGATCCAGGCTGCCGGGATGGTCGATGCACACCGCCTTGCCGTTGCACTGCAGGGCCGGAGGATTGGCGAACAGCGGGACCGGCACGTAGAGGGTGTCGAAGTTCCCGGCGGAGTTCACCGTGTTGTCCGGCGGGGGGGTCTTCGGCATGGCGGTGGTGGTGCCCGTACCGGGGCCGGCGCCGGCCTCGCAGCCGTTGGCGTCGTGGGACGGGTAGTCCGCCGAATCGCAGTAGAAGTTCTGACTGTAGAGCAGATCGACGATCGACCCGTTGTAGCCGCTGTAGGTCTCACCGACGCTGGCTCCCACGCTGGCCCCGTTGGCCGAGGCTCCGGTGGCCGTGCCGCACGCCGGGTTGTCGTAGCCGCAGCGGGCCAGGAGCGGATCGATGGTGGTACCGGAGCCGCTTGCGGCGCTCGGCGGGGCAGCCTGGGTGTGGACGGACGCGCTGGTGGCGGCCGTCGCCGGCTGGGCCGACGCCACCCCGCCCAGGGCGAACAGGGCGGTCACGGCCGAGGCGCCCACCGTCAGGGCGCGCTGCCACGACCGCAGGGCGGGCGAGCGCCGCTCGGGGTTGATCACTGGCTCATACCTTTCATCTCTTCCCTCCGTGATGAGTCCGGACAGGCACCGCCGCTCATCGGGCGGTACCGCCTTTAGTTCGTCGTGGGGTGAGCGCCCGGATGGCTCATCGGGAAAGAAAAGGATGCGCCGGGGGCCGGCGGTTCCCGGCGGCGGGCGCGCCGGAGCCGACCGTCCGGCGATCCGGCGGTCGGCCTCGGCAGCGATCTCGGCGATCAGAGGATGGTTACGTTGCCCGCCTGGAGCCCCTTGGGGCCCTGGTTGGTCTCGAACTCGACCTTCTGGTTCTCTTCCAGGTTGCGATACCCGGAGCCGGCGATGGCGCTGAAGTGCACAAACACGTCAGGGCCGCCGTCGTCCTGCGAGATGAACCCGAACCCCTTCTCGGAGTTGAACCATTTGACTGTACCGGTTGCCATTGGCGATCCCTCCTTTCCTGGCCTGAATCGACCCGAGGATCGGAACGGGTCACGGCCTG